>SXMI01000108.1 GCA_005777415.1 Actinomycetota bacterium
CGGCCCGCCGAAGGTCTCCTCGGAGGTGGCGGGGTCGCTGTCGGCGACGAGACGCTCGTAGTCGAGCGCGCTGGCGGTGTTCTCCCCCGACACGGCGAGCAACGTCGGCACCCGATCGGTTGCGGCGATCGCCTTCCGAGCCACGTCGAGGCGGTCCGCACCGGCCACGACCACCCGGGCGTCGGTGTCGGCGAGGACGTAGGCCACCTCATCGGCGACCCAGTGGGCGTTCACGGGCACGACGAGCACGCCTGCGTGCATGCACGCGAGGAGCACCTCGATCGTGGTGCGCTCGTTGCCGGTCATCAGCAGGAGGCTCGACCCGGGCCCTGCTCCGAGACCCTCGAGTGCGCCGCGAATGCGCGCGACCCGGTCGTCGAGTTCGGCCCAGGTGGTGCTCCCGGCGGCGTCGACGATCGCCACCCGTTCGGGTTGTGTGGCGGCGCTCGATGTCGTCAGCGCCGGCATCAGACGGTCGTGGCCGGAGCCCGATCCACCACGTCCAGCGCGAACAGCTCGACGCAGTTGTCCCGGAGGATCCTCCGGGCGGTGATCGGGTCCACACGATCCATGTGCCGCTCCAGCAGCGTCCGCGACTCGGGCCAGGTGGAGTCCGAGTGGGGGAAGTCGTTGGCCCACATGAGTCGGTCGACGTCCAGCGCATCGAGCAGTTCGATCGCCGACCAGTCGTTCTGGAACGTCAGCCAGACGTTGCCCCAGAAGTACTCCGAGGGCCGGCGCTGCAACTCCTGGGTCTTGTTCCAGTGCCGGTGGCGTTCGTAGACGTGGTCCATCCGCCAGGCGTAGTGGGGTGCCCAGCCGGCGTCGGCCTCCACGCCGACGATCCGGAGGTCGGGGAACCGGTCGAACACACCGGAGAAGATGAGCGTGCCGATGATGTCCTGGCACGTCCGGACCACGTTCATCATGGCGTTGATGCCCGGTCCACGGAGCCCGGTCTGGGACTTCACGGTGACGATGTGGAAACACAGCGGCAGGTCGTGGTCGACCGCAGCGGCCCAGACGGGGTCGTAGGAGGGGTCGTCGTAGTCGGCCACCCCCGGGAGCCCGGGCATCATCACGCCGACGAAGCCCTGGTCCGCGATCACACCGATCTCCCGGGCACCATCGACGCCGTCACGCAACGCCGCCTGGCCGACCCCGAAGAGGCGACGGGGAGCGACCGAGCAGTACTCGAGCAGCCACTGGTTGTACGCGGTCATGCAGGCGTGGCGGTAGTCGAGGTCAGGGTGCACGCCCAGCGGTACACCGATCGACGGGTAGAGGATCTCGGCCACGACGCCGTCGGCTTCCTGGTCGGCGATGCGCGCCGTGGGGTCCCATCCGGACCGTTGCCACTCGTCGGCCTGTCGGGCGTGGTACCGGATCTCCGACGACTGTCGACCTGCGGACCCGATGAGACCCATCGGAACCGCCATCTGGTCGAGTCCCGGAATGAGGTACCGCCGTCCACCGCGTTCGTCGACCACCACGTGGGGGACCCGGTCCCGGTAGGCCGGGTCGATGAACCGTTCGTAGCAGTCCGGAGGCTCGGTGACGTGGGAGTCGGCGGAAACCAGCCCGAAGTCGATGTCCATCGATTCTTCTCCTCCGACGGTGGCGCAACGGTGAGCGACCTCCCAAGTCTAGCAAGGCACCCCACCGATTCCCCGGGCGCTGCTGGGCCGATCGGACGGGTCTCGCCGAGTGGTGCGGCGTCCGGAGGCGATCGTGGTGTCGACATCGTTCGGTTCGCTGTGGCGTTGACCGGTATCGTGCGCAGGGCTGCGGCCGCGCCCCCGATGACCCCTTGGAGCGGAATGGCACCGACCTCCCCCACCCCAGCGCCCGTCCCGGCCGAGGACGCCGTCGACGCCCTCGTCGCCCTCGTCGGGCGAGACGGTTTCGCCCCACTCCGGTGGCTCGACCGATTCGGTGACCGGATCAGCCAGCGCGTGCGCGCCGAGCAGGTCGGCGAGGTGCTCCGGGGCGGGCCGTCGCCGCTGGTGGTTCGGGACGGCGACGACGTCGTGGGGGGCCTCGTCTGGCGTCCCCTCCCGGACCTCGCCGAGATCTTCGACCACCCGGTCCACGAGGTCGTCGCTGTGCTCGTCGACGATCGGGCCGACCGTCGACCCGTGGTGGCGGCGATGCTCGGAGCGCTGCGAGAGCAGCTCGCCGGTCAGGCCGGTCTGGTGATGCTCCGTCTCGAGGTCGACGATGTCGAGGCGCTGGCGGGCGCGACCTCGATGGGCTTCACGGTCCGCGAGACCTCGCTCACCCTGATGAACGACATCGAACGACGGCACCTGAACCCGCCGTACGACCCTGCCGGAATGAAGATCCACCGGTTTGCCGATGGGCCGCTCCCCGAGGAGATGCGCAACGTGCTGCGGTCGGCGCCGGCGCCGATTGTCGACGACCACTACCACGCCGACCCCCGCCTCGATGACGACCGGTGCACCGCGATCTACGACCGGCGTCGGGACCAGGTCCTCAACGGTGTGCGGGCCGATGTGATCGTGTACCGGGAGGTCGACGGTGTCTACTTCGGATTCGGGACCTTCAAGCGGGATCCGGATGTCGCTCGCCACGGCCTCACCCTGCTCAACGACTCCTTCGGCTACCGGCCACCGGGATCGCCGTCCGGCCACAACCGGGTCGCCGCCGAGTTCATGTGCAACGAACCGCTGCTCGAGGACGCCCGGCTCGTGCAGTGGGACACGCAGGCGACCAACCTCCCGATGGTGAACATGCTGACAGGTCGACCCAGCATCAGGTTCTGCCGGGCCAGCTACATGCTCCACGTCTGGACCGACGAGCCGTGATCAAGCGGTTGTCCGTGATCATTCCCGTCTACGGGAACGGGACGACCATCCGTGAGCTCAGGGACCGGCTCGACGACGTGCTGCGCTCGCTGCCCGTGGACGACCACGAGTTGATCTTCGTCGATGACGCCAGTCCCGATGACTCCTGGGAGGTGATCGAGGCGCTGGCGGACATGGACCCGAGCGTGGTCGGGCTGCGACTGGATGCGAACGTCGGGCAGCCAACCGTCTACTGCGCCGGCATCGACGCGGCCTCTGGTGATGTGCTGGCAACGATCGATGCCGATCTGGAGCACCCGCCGGAAGCGCTCGGCCAACTCGTGGATGGTCTTGGTCGGGGTCACGACCTCGTGGTGGCCCGACGGGTCGGCCGGACCACCCCGCCGCTCCGTCGACTCGGCTCCTGGGCGGTCGAGTACCTGGCGGGCGTGCTCGGGCTCCGGGTCACCGACGCCGGCTCGACGTTCGTGGTGGCCACCGCGGATGTTGCGGCCGAGATCCGGCGACTGATCGCCGGGACCCGTCGACAGATGGTCCTGGGGGACATCGTGGGTGAGGCGGCGAGGAATCCCGTCGTCGTCGACGTCGAGATGGCGTCGAGTGCAACCTCCCGGTACTCACTCCGGCGGCTCGTCGGACGGTTCAGTGAGTTCGTCGCGACCGAACTGGGATCCAGGTCAGGTCGATGGGTCGTCGCGGTCGGCGGGTGCGTTCTCGCCGCCGGTCTCCGTCCTCGATGGCGTCGCTGGGCGTTGCCAACGGGTGGTCTGGTGACCGGTCTCGGCCTGCTCGCCCTGCTGGCACAGGCTGCCCTCCCGGGTGATCGCACCGGGTCGGTCTACGAGGTCGCAGCCCGAGTGGGCTCAGGGCCGCAGCGGGTCGACGCCTGAGGGTCGGAGGCGTGGGCGGGTCTCAGGTCGTCGCGCCCGCGTCGATCGCCATGGCGAGCTGCCCGCACACGTCGTCCACGTCCGCCCTGCGGAGTCGAGCGTGGAGCGGCAGGGTGAGTGCTCGACCGGCGAGGTCGTCGCAGACCGAGAGGCCGCTCGGACCGATGACTGCGTGCTCCCGGAACCACGTGAGCTGGTGGAGCGGGGTGTAGTGGAGCCCGGTGGCGATCCCTGCTGACTCCAGGTGCTCGACGACCTGCTCCCGGTCGACCCCGGGGTCGAGCACGACCACTGCGAGGTGATCCGCGTCGCCCTGCCCTGGCGACGCCGGCACCAGTGAGGCCCCGTCCATCGACGCGAGGTGGCGCCGGTAGCGGTTGATGAGGTCTCGTCGGTGCTCCTGTCGGGAGGCGAACGAGCGGAGCTGGACGCGCCCGATCGCAGCCAGCGTGTCCGGGAGGTTCGACTTCCGGCCGGGTCGGAGGATGTCGCCGGCGCTCCACCGGCCGGATCGCTGTCGAGACCACGCGTCCTCGTCGAGCCCGTGGTGTCGGTGGGTCCTCGCGAACGCGGCCAGCTCCGGGTCGGTCGTGGCCAGCGCTCCACCCTCGCCGGTGGTCAGGTTCTTGGTGGCGTGGAAGGAGAAGGCGGCGGCGACGCTCCCGCGCCCGGCCACCAACCCGTCGGCGTCGCTCGCCCCGAACGCGTGGGCGGCATCCTCCACGATCGGGACGCCGGCCGACCTGGCCCGGTCGAGGGTCGAGCGGTCCAGGGGTCGTCCGGCGAAGTGCACTGGGATCAGGAGGTCGAGACCCTCGTCGATCGCCTCGGCCAACGACTCGGCGCTGAGCTGCAGGGTGTCAGGGTCGACGTCGAGGAGGACAACCGTCGCCCCGCTGAGCGCGGCCGGCAGCGCGGTTGCAGGGTGGGTCCACGCCGGGACGCCGACACGGCTCCCTGGCGGCAGGCCCAGGTAGTCGACGGCGATCTCGATCGACGC
>SXMI01000109.1 GCA_005777415.1 Actinomycetota bacterium
GACGAACCCGGGGGTCACCAGAGCGCCGTCGGCGTCGAGCTCCCGACGACCACGACCCAGCCCGGCGCCGACCTCGACTACCACGCCGTCACGGACCGCCACGTCGGCGTGGGTGGCCGGAGCTCCCGTCCCGTCGACGACCAGACCACCGCGGACCACCAGATCGAACACGTCGTCACCCCCGTGAGCGTCGGGCGCACCCTACTTCCGGGTCGGGTCCCCCGGCCCTTGGTCGCCGGGTCGGGTCCCGTCGGACCCGGAGCCACCGCCGGTCAGGCGTTCTTCGGCAGCTCCGAGAACGGCAGCGACTTGTCGTTGTTGGGCTCACGCGGCAACCCCAGCACCCGCTCGCCGATGATGTTCTTCTGGATCTGGTCGGTGCCGCCGTAGATGGGCGGGGCCTGGGCCCAGAGCGCCATCCCGGTCACCATCGGCAGGAAGGGGTTGCCGGTCGCCTCGTCGATGGCAGCCCGGTCGTCGTCCCGGTAGGCGTGCAGCATCCCGGCGGCACCCACGATTCGGAGACTCAGGTCCCGCGACAGTCGCATCTGGTCGCTCATCCCGAGCTTGGCGAGGTTGCCCAGACCAGGCACCTCACCACCGATGGCCTTGAGCGCCTTGGCCCGCAGGTTCGTGAAGCGACCCAGCTCGCCCAACGTGTAGAGCCGCATCAGGTCCTGGCGGACCGTCGGGTCCTCGATCGCCCCATTCCCCTTGGCCAGGTCGATCAGCAGCTTCGCCCCGCCCAGCGAGGGCACGGCCCCACCACTCCGACGACGTGGTTCGCTGCTCACGAAGTCCCCGGCCCGGCGCTCGAGCTGCCCGGCGATGCTGCCGGGAGCGGCGGCACCGGCGGCACTGCTGCCGCCGCCCGATCCCAGTCCGGCCCGCTCGAAGGCGAGCGTCGTGTTGGCCACCGCCCAGCCCTGGTTGAGGCCGCCGATCACGGCCGAGTCCGGCACGCGCACATCGGACATGAACACCTCGTTGAACATGGCGTGCCCGGTCATCTCCACCAGCGGCCGCACATCCATGCCCGGCTGGTCCATGGAGGCGGCGAACCAGGTGATCCCCTGGTGCTTGGGGACGTCGACATCGGTCCGGGCGATCAGCATGCCCATGTCCGCCATGTGGCCCAGCGAGGTCCAGACCTTCTGACCGTTCACCACCCACTCGTCGCCGTCCCGCTCGGCGCGGGCACCCAGGCTGGCCAGGTCGGATCCGGCACCCGGCTCGCTGAACAGCTGACACCAGGCATCCAGGCCGGTCACGATCCGGCGCACGTAGTGGTCGATCTGCTCCTGGGTGCCGTGGGTGGCGATCGTCGGGGCGGCGAGCAGCAGGCCCAGGCCGCCGGGGGCGGACAGGGCGCCGAACTCCGCAATGGCGTTCTGCACGGCCACCACGTCGTTGCGGGCCAGCCCCCGGCCGTAGGCGTGCTCGGGCAGTCCGGGCGCCGACCAACCAGCGAGGCCGAGGCGCTCCCACCACTCGCCCACGGTCAGGTCCGGATCCCAGTTCTGCTCGAGCCAGGCGTTGATCTCGGCGACGATGTCGCCGGTGGCTGCGCTGTCGATGGTGTCGGTCACGTCGGTCCCCCCGGGGTGTGATCGTTCTCTCCCTGCATGCTCGCCCACCCCGGGCGTCGAGTCCAACCCCCCGGAGCACACTCGGGCTGCATCGACGGTCGCCTCGGCTCGGCGGTTCGCCGACGATGGCGACGGCCGGGCCGGTCAGGGTGCAGCTGGAACCGGGTCGGGCGGAGCGGCCTGCTGGCGACGCTCGACGGTGGAGCGGAGCAGCTGGTCGTAGAGGGTCAGGATCTTGATCCCGTACTGCCGGTTGGTCGCCCAGACCCCGGCGAGCGACATCCAGGTCGCACAGCACCCGCGCACGTAGACCTTCTCGGGCGCCCGGCTGGCCGGCGGACGGGCCAGCGTGGCGGCCGTGGCGGTGGCATCCGCGTAGGTGCGGAGCAGCTGGATCTGCGCCCGGGCGCCCAGCTGCGGCGTGGCGAAGATGTAGCCCCGGGTGCACGAGTCGCAGGCACCGATCCCGGCGTAGTTGTGGTCACCGGGTTCGACCATCGACCCCGTGAAGCTGAACCAGCCGGTCTCGAGGAGCGACTGGACCCAGGCCAGGTCGGCGCGCACGCCCTCGGCGGCGCCCTCGTCGATGAAGTGGACGGCGAGCGCCTCGACGTCGACGCTCGGGTGCGCCCGGCCGTTGGCCCGGGCGAAGGCCGCCAGATCCTCGGCCGTCACCAACGAGGTGCCCAGGATGGTGGGGCCGGTGGCGTCGAACAGCGAGACGACGTTGGCCTCGACCTCGGGGTCGAGCGGCCGGGCCCTGAGCTCGGCCTCCGCCGCTCGCAGGTCGGCCACCACCGTGCTCCGGGAGTCGACCACCCGCCGGCGTTCCTCGACCGTCGCCTCGGCGGCCCGCTCCGCCGCGGTCGCGTCCGCCAACGACCGCTCGGCGTCCGCCAGATCCGCCCGGGTCGCCGCCACGGCATGGTCGGCGTAGACACGGGTCTGCTGGGCCTCCACGTAGCCCGGGTCCTGTCCGCCCGTTCCGACCCGCAGCCGCGACAGCAGGTCGTCACGATCGGTCCCGACCCGCATGTAGGCGTCGGCCGCGAGCGCACCGAGCTGCCGGCGGTACGACACCGCACTGCGGTCGCGCTCCACCGTGATGCCCGCCGCCGTGCGTTCCAGGGCCTCGGCGGCCGCCAGATCGGTCGTGGCCACATCCAGGGAGGCCTGGGCCTCGGCCACCCGGGCCACGACCACCGCCACCTCGGCGTCCCGGGCCTGCTGGGCGCGGACCCGGGCCTCGGCGAGCAACTGGTCGATGGAGAACGGGTCGAGTCGGACGGGCGACGGCGGTGGCGGGCCGGCCGACGGTCGTCGGGCGGTACCGGACGGGTTCGGTGCGGTCGTGGGGGTCGAGGTGTTCGGTCCCGGGACGTCGGGGGCCGTGGTGCTCGTGGATCCGGGTGAGGTCGTCGTGCTGCTCGGCGGTGGATCCCCGGCCGGGTCCGTCTGGGCGCCCGCAGGCTGGCCGGCGACGGCAGCGGCGAGGAGGGCGACGACCGTCGCTCCCACCACGACCCGGACGCCGCGGAGCGCGGCGCAGCGGGGGCGCGGGCCGGTCGAGCCGGTCGGGGTGCGGTCGGGGGGAGTCATGGGTGCGTCCAACGGGCCCCGTGGTTCTACTCCGGCGCCCGGTTCATGGCTAGGGGCAGTCCCGCCCGGACCCGCACCTTGCACGATTGTTCCGTCGGAGCTACGTTTTCCGAAGTGCTTTCGGAAAACGTCGTCGTCGACCGTCGGGGCCGCAAGCGGGCGGCCCGGCGGGACGCGCTCATCGACCTGGCGGGCCAGATCGTCGCAGCCGGTGGCGTCCAGGCGCTGACGATGACCTCGCTGGCTCAGGCCGCCGACTACGCCCCGGCGTCGCTCTACACGTACTTCCCATCCCGGTCCGCGCTCATCGCCACCCTGCAGGAGGAGGCGCTCGTCCGGCTCTCGGCCGCAGCGCGATCGGCCGTGGAGGGGTGGGACGTCGACCTCCGGATGCTCGGGGTCGCCGGCGACGACCCCGGCGGATCGCTCGCCCGGCTGTGGGCGTTCAACGACCTGCTCGTCCGGGCACCCGAGGAGCACCCACGGGACTTCGCGCTCCAGCAGGAACTGCTGGTGGCCGTCGATGCCGAGACCGACGCCGACGCCGCCCGGGTGGTCCCGAGCGCCATGGCGGTCCTCGACGTCCCGCGCCTGCTCCTGGTCCGGGCCGCCGGCGTGGGCGCGATCACGACCGAGCCGGACGAGCAGGTCGGCCGGACCCTGGCGTGGGTGGCCGCGATCAACGGGGCGCTCCTCGCCGGACGGGTGCGCTCCGGGCTCGCCGTTGGGCCGACGTCCCTGGCCGAGTCGATCACCCGGTCGCTGCTCATCGGTTGGGGCGCCCCGGTCGACCTGGTCGACGGCGCCCGGGTGCTGGCACTGCGCTGGCAGGACGGCACGGGAACCGTGCCGGAGGAGGGACCGTGACCGCCACCATCAGCAACGTCCTCGTCGCGGCGCTCTGCATCGGCATCGGCATGAACCTCTGGTTCCTCGCCGAGTACCTGCTCCACCGCTTCGCCATGCACCACCTGCACGGCCGGGGGATCATGAGCCGGGAGCACCTCGAGCACCACGTCCACTCGTCCTGGTCGTTCGACGTCACGCACCTCATGTCGTGGACCGGCGTCGCGGTCGTGGGCGGACTGCTCTGGTTCCCGGTCGGCTGGGCCGTCGCCGGCACGGCCGTCGGCATCCTGCTCGCCATCGGCTGGGCGCTCGGCTACGCGTTCTACGAGTTCCACCACGCCCGCTGCCATCTGGCTCCGCCCCGAGGGCGCTACGGGCGCTGGGTGCGCCGGCACCACTTCCAGCACCACTTCGGCGCACCCATGTCGAACCACGGGGTGTCGATCCCGGTCTGGGACGTCGTGTTCGGAACCCACCGTCGGGTCGAGCGGATCCGGGTGCCCCGCCGGCTCGCCCTGCCGTGGATGCTCGACGCCGACGGCGAACTCCGCCCGGAGTTCACCACCGACTACGAGCTCGTCGGTCGGGACGTCCTCGACGAACGTCAGGCCGGGATCGACCGGGCGCGGGCGTTCGCCTCCGTGGCCCCCACCGACTGAGCGCCCCGACGGACCCCGCAGGGCCGCTCAGCGGCCCCCGTGGCGGAGCAGGACCTCCTGGGCGAACGTCGCCACGTGCACGCCGCCGGTCGAGTGGACGTGCCCGATCGCCAGTCCCCGGCCCCCGACGAACGTGTGGCAGGTCACGTCGTGCAGGTGCCACTCGTCGGCCCGGAACGCACGGTGGAACCAGATCGTGTGGTCCAGGCTCGCCGTGAAGACGCTCGACTCGGCGTCCTCGGGCCAGTCGCGGCTGATCGGGTGCGCCCGCACGACCGCATCGGTCGGCAGGTCGTCCGAGATGTAGGCCAGCGCCGCGGCGTGGTCGACCTGGCCGGGACCCGGTGAACCGACCGCCCGGAACCACCCGGCCGCCCGTCCGGCGCCGTCCCGCGGTGGCATGGCCTCGACCGCCTCCGGGGGCAGCATGGCCCGCTCGAACACCGGGCTCCACGACGACTGTTCCACTTCGTCCGACGACGGCACGCCGAGCGGCGCCGGGATCGTCACCACGTCCACCGACGGCTCGGGCCGCTGGAAGCTCGCCTCGAGGTTCAGGATCGCCCCGGGCAGCTGATGGGCCACCACCCTGCGGGTGCAGAACGAACGGCCGTCCCGGATCGGGTCGACCTCGTAGAGCACCGGCTGCTCGTGGTCGCCGCGCCGGATGAAGTAGGCCCGCACCGAGTGCACCTCGAACCCGGGATCGACACCGACGGCCGCAGCCGCCAGGGCCTGCGCCACGATCTGGCCGCCGTAGAGCCCGCCCCAGGGATAGCGCGGTCCACGACCGATCCAGGTGCCGTGGTCACCGGCGCGCAGCGAGAGGATCTCCCCGACGTCCACGGTCAGGAACCGATCGACGACGGGTCGAAGGTCAGGTGGCGGGCCACGTCACCCCAGATCGCCGGCTCCATGCGCCGGGAGCGGAACACCCACTCGCCCTGGTCCCGCTCGAGGCGATCCACGTACCGCCCCGTCACGATCGGCTCGAGCGCCCCGCTCCCCACCTGCTGCAGGACCAGGAACCGCGAGCGCGCCACCGCCGACCCGTCGGGCTGGGGCTCGACCACCAGATTGGTGACCAGGTGCACCGTCTCCGGTGTACCCGACCCGTGGCGCTGCGTGGTCGCGGCGAACAGGTCCGTCACGGCCGCCGCTCCCGCGGCGACGACACGGTCCTCGGCGTCACGGAGCTCACCGCCGGCGAACAGCGCACCGACCGCGGCGAAGTCGCCGTCGTCGACGGCGGCGCTGTAGCGCGCCAGCAGCTCGGCGATCTCGAATCGATCCACGGCGGTCAGCCCCATGCCGGCCATGTTCGCAGCCCCCCGGCCGACACGTGACCACCCGACGGCGCGTCCGCCCGGCGGGAACATCGGGAGCGGCACGGAGGTTCCCTCCGGCGTGAGGCTCACCACCGTGCCGATGGCGGGAACGATCTCGTCCTGCGGGTTCGCATCGGGCGACCGTTTCGTCGTCGGATCCTGGCGTGAGTCGCCGATCGGGCGGACCGTCGACGTGATGTGGGCCCGACCCGACGGGACCCGGGTCCTGCTCGCCCCCGACGACGCCACGGCGGACTTCGTGACCTCGGTCTACGAGTTCGACGAGGTGCGGATCGTGGACCTGACCGCCAGCGCCACCCCGCGGCACCTGGTCCTGCGCAGCGACGTCCTGCAGCTCAGCCTGCAGGCGGGAGGGCCGTCCTTCGTGCTGCCGCCCCGCCCCCTGTGGTTCACCCGGTTCGTCGAGCGGCCGGTGGCGTTCGCGCTGCTCGGCGTGCGGACCTGGGGCACCAGCCCGACCGGCGTGCAGGAGTGGTACCAGGCCCGGAGGTGCAGCTTCGTGTCCTCGGCGAGTGCCGCTCTGGACGGCGTGGACCTGGGCGGGCGTCGTTCGCTGCGACCCACCTGTGGCTTCGGCTTCTCCGAGTCGCCGCCGTGGCCGACGATCGTCGACGTCCGCCCGACGCTCGGTGTACCCGACGGGTGGCTGGCCGCCCGGACGGGCCGGCGGGTCGTTCCGAGCTGGTGATGCGACCGGCCGTCCCCGGCCGGAGTGGTCCCGCTCGGGTGCCCCCGCCAGACTGAGGGCGTGTCTCCCACCGGAACCGACCACGACCCCACCCCGCGGCCCCCCGTCGAGGAACGCCTCCTCGACCAGGCGATCGAGTGGACCAGGGCGGCGGGCGAGTTGACCCTCGGGTACTTCAACCATCCCGAGCTTGACATCGACCACAAGCACGACGGCTCGCCGGTCACGGCCGCGGACCGGGCCGCCGAGCACCTGCTCCGGGAGCTCATCACGACCGAGTACCCGGATGACACCGTCCGGGGCGAGGAGCATGCCGACCACGTCGGCTCGTCGGGCCGCACCTGGGTGATCGACCCGATCGACGGCACCCGACCGTTCAGCCGGGGCGTGGGCACGTTCTCCAACCTGCTGTACCTGGAGGACGAACACGGCCCGGCCGTGGGCGTCGTCAACCTGCCGGCCCTCGGCGAGACGGTGGCTGCGGGGAGGGGCCTCGGATGCTTCGCCGACGGGATCCCGTGCCGGGTGTCGGACACGGCGTCGCTCGACGGTGCACACCTGTCCTGCACCAACTTCGACGGGTGGTCCCCCGCTCGCTTCGAACGTGTCCGATCGAACGGCATCGAACTGCGGACCTGGGGAGATGCCTACGGCTACGCACTCGTCGCCACCGGCCGCATCGACGCCATGTGCGACCCGGCGCTGGCCTGGTGGGACATCGCTCCCCTGCTCGTCCTGCTCCCGGAGTCCGGCGGCGTGATCACCTCGTTCGCCGGCGGCCCGGCAGAGGATCGGAACGTCGACCACCCCGAGTACGCCTACTCAGCGGTGGCGTCGAACGGCGTCCTGCACGAGCAACTGCTCGGTGTCCTCCACGGCTGAGGCCGTGGTTCAGCGGGCCGCGTTTCCGAGGGCCGTGGTTCAGAGGGCGGCGATGATGGCGAGGAAGCGCTCGTCGGTCCCGTCGTCGGTGACCGAGGCGATGCGTTCGACGCACGGTGCGCTGGACCGGATCGCATCGGCATAGGCGGCCCGGCGGCGTTCGACCAGCGACGGCCGATCCTGACCGCCGGCGGGATCGGCGGGATCGACGAACTGCGCCTCGATCCCGCGCCGCATGGCGACCAGGGCCTCGGTCCGCAGCTGCGAGACCCGCGAGACCGTGACGCCCAGGGACCGGGCCAGCTCCTCGGAGCTCAGCTGCTCGACGAAGTACCCCACCACGACCGCCCGGTGGCGATCCGGCAGGTGGGCGACCGCATGTCGAACGAAGGCGTGCAGCTCCCGGCGCTCGAGCTCCTCGCTCGGCTCCGGGGTCGCAGCGTCGGCGATGCCCTCGCCGACCGAGGCCGGGGCCCCGTCCTCACCGGGCCCGGCCGCCGGAGCGTCCAGCCCGAGGAGGGCCGCACGCACCACGCGCTCACGGACCCGGTCGACCTCACGGGCCTCGACGCCGAGGTGTTCGGCCGTCTCGGCCACCGTCGGGCGGCGGCGCAGCCGCTCGGCCAGATCGGTCTCGGCCTGATCGACCGCCCGTGCCTGCGCTCGCACGGACCGTGGCGCCCAGTCGGCAGCCCGGACCGCGTCGAGCACCGCCCCCCGGATCCGCCGGGCGGCGAACCGGGCGAACGGGATCGATCGACTGCCATCGAAGCGGCGGGCGGCCTCGACCAGGCCGACCATCCCGGCGCGGACGAGCTCCTCCCGATCGACGTGTCGGGGGAATCGGACCGCGACCTGGGAGACGACCTGCTCGACGAGTTCGAGGTGCTCCTCGACCAGTTGGTCGCGTGGGTCCGGACCAGTGCCTCTGCCCGGCGACCGACGCCGACGCCGGGCCTCCGCCCGCTCGTCCAGCCAGTCGGCCGACACCGCTTCCGTTCCCGTCCGATCGTCGTCGTGTCCCACCGTCACCCCGTCCGGGATCGTCCGCCCGCTGCACCCGGAACGTCGCCGGATGGCCGCGCCGACCGGCACGACAGGGGGTCATCGGTCGGGACCTTCCGCGAACTTGAGCAGAAATCGCAGAAAATCCGAGAACTCACCATCAGTGGCGACACCCGATCCGGATCACCACTCCTGGTGTCAGATCGACTGGTCCGGGGAGGTGTCGATCACGCCGAACTCGCGACTCCCCTCGAAGGTCGCGGCCCGGACACCCCGTCGGGCCAGCTCCCCGAGGATCGGCAACGGATCCCCGACGCCGGCGAGCCCGGTGGCGCCGACGGGCAGACGACCGGCAGCGGCGAACCCCGCCACCACCGCCGCCACCGCCGCCGTCGCCACCGACGGCCGGTCGAAGGCGCCGTAGACGACGTCGTGACGCTCGCCGTCCCGGGTGCCCCGGATCTCGACCCGGATCGCGCCCGGCGAGCCCTCGACGGGTGGCCCCACCAACATCGGCAGCGCGACGGTCACCCGGTCCACTCGTGATGCGGCCAACCGGGCGGAAGCCCGCCGGAGCTGCGGGAAGGAGTCGACCAGCAGGAGCGGATCGGCCAGGCCGGCCCGGTAGCAGTCGGCCCCGGCGGTCGGATCGGGGAACCAGACGAGCTCCCGACCACTGAAGCCCGGCCGCTCCACGTAGGCGCCGTCCCGCCACTCCACCGCCGGGCCTCGCAGGGCCCGCCGACGCTGCCGGGCGCAGGCCGGGCCGCCCGCACCCGCTCGGGCGATGTGGACCTCGTCGACGGTGTCGAGCAGCCCGGCACCGTGGCGAGCCAGCAGGCAGCTCAGGCCCGGTGCCATGGCGGCGCCCACGATCAGGGACCGACCGACCTCGTGTGCCAGACCGTCCAGGGCCAGGAGCGCCCGGACCTCGTCGAGGGAGTCCGATGTCGAGACCACGTGCGCACCGGCACGCAGGGCTCGTTCCGCGACCTCGAGCTGCTCGCCCGCCTCCCGGGCCACCACCACCACGTCCACACCGTCGAACGGCGACGGGTCACCCGGCGTCTCGGTCCGGGTCCGGACCGTCGGTCCGAACGAACCCGCCAGGGTGGCGAGGCGATCCGCCCGCCGCCCCACGAGAGCGACCGCATCGACCGCCGGCCCACCTGCCGGCACGGCGCCGAGCAGTTCCCGGACGCAGCGAGCGCCGACGACGCCGGCACCGACGACCACGGCCGTGATGCCGACACCCCGACCGTCATCGCTCACCGGAGCTCCTCGCCGCGGAGCTCTCGCCAACCGCCCCGTTCGGGGGCCGTCGGAGAGGCACCGGCCAGCCGGACCAGGACGGCACCGGCGATCCCGAAGCACACCGCCAGGACCGCTCGTCGAACTCCGCGCACTCCACGCCTCCCGGGCGACCGGCTCGCACCCGCTCGACGGCTGAGCCCGACGGGTGGTTCCGTGGGGCTAGCTGGAATCGAACCAGC
>SXMI01000110.1 GCA_005777415.1 Actinomycetota bacterium
CCTGCTCGATCGTCCACGCGATCGTCGCCGACTTCCCCGAGCCGGTGATGCCGAGCAGCGTCTGGAAGCGCTCGCCGCAGTGCACTCCGTCGCTCAGGCGCTCGATCGCAGCGGGCTGGTCGCCGGCGGGCTGGAACTCCGAGACGACCTCGAAGGGTCGCACCATGACGGGTTCCGCACGCCGAGGTGCCTGGTCCTCGCTCACGACGGCCCGCTCACGACAGCCCGCTCACGACAGCTCGGCGATCCACGCCCACAGACGGTCGACCTCCACCTCGAGATCGGCCAGGGTGCCGCCGTTGTCCACGACGAAGTCCGCCAGCTCCAGCCGGTCGGCGCGTCCGATCTGAGCGGCGATCCGGGCCCGGGCATCCGTCTCGGTGAAGCCCCGGTGTTCGACGAGCCGGGCGATGGCGACCTCGGGGTCCAGATCGACCACGACCGTGCCGAGGAGTCCCGGCCACCCGCTGCGGTCGAGGAGCGGGATGTCCAGGACCACGACGTCGTCGGTCCCCTCGGCCTCGGCGACCCGGCGCTCGATCTCCTCGTGGACCCGGGGATGGACGATCAGACCCAGGTCGGCGAGCGCCTGCTCGTCATTGAAGACGATGTCTGCGACGGCCTGGCGGTCGAGCGATCCATCGGCGGCGACGATGGCGGGGCCGAAGCGTTCGACCATCTCGTCGAAGACGACCGTCCCCGGGGACTGGAGCTCACGGACGATCGCATCGGCGTCCACGATCCGGGCGCCGCGTCGAGCCAGCGCCGCCGAGACGCTCGACTTCCCCGATCCGATGCCTCCGGTGAGCCCGATGAGCCGCATGAGGGCACCCTAGACGGCCTTCCCGACAGGCCGATCGGGCAGGTCGGCCCCCGGAAAAGGGTCAAGTGGGTCCCCAGGGCATGCCGAGAACCCGGAGGCCACCGGTCGGCCCGGCGGCAGGGACGGGAGCAGCGATGGACCAGTCGACCACGACGGAGACAGGTTCCCGACCGGACGCGCCCGCCGAGCCCGGCGCTGAGCAGCTCTGGAACCGCTTCAGAACGAGACTCCGCCACGACGTTCGACAGGCGATGGTGGACCCGTCGGCCCGCCCGACGGGTGACTTCGAGCTCGACGAGGTCGTCGCCCGCGACAGGATCGCCGCCTTCACGCCGCTCATCACGGCCGCCCGGCTGGCCACGACCATCATCTCGGTGCTGTTGGTGAGCACCTCCACCGACGCAGAGACACGCACCCTCCAGCTGTGGACCGCCGTGCTGGTGGCCAACGCCGTCTTCCGATCGTTCCGACCGCTCCGCTACGCCGACGGCATCCGGTCGCTCGCCGTGGTCCTCGCCGAGGTCGCCGTCACCATCGTGGCCGTGGTGGCGACCGGGGGCTGGCGCTCGCCGCTGATCCTCATGCTGCTCACGGCAGTCATGATCGCCGGACTCGCCCGGGGCTTCGGCTTCTCGATCCGGGTGGCGGTGGCCACCATCGTGGCGGTCACCGTGCCGAGCATGGCCCGTTCCGCCGACCCGCGGGATGTCATCCTCGAGGCGCTGTCCTGGGGTGCGATCGTCGTGTTGGTCGCGATCACCGCCGGGTACGCCCGGCGGATCTCGGGCGAGGCCGACCGAGACCGCGAGCTGGCGCTGGGACGCCTCCACCGACTCTCCGACGCCAACGACCTGCTCTACTCGCTCCACCAGGTCACCCAGACCTTGCCCGCGTCGCTGGACCTGGGTGAGGTGCTCGACTCGACCATGGCCCGCATGAAGTCGCTCGTGGCGTGCGACTCGATCGCCGTGCTCCTGTTCGACGACACCGACGCCCACTGGGATGTCGCCCGCCACCACGGACTGCACCTGCCGAGCCGGCTGGGACCGACCGAGCTGCCCGACGGTCTCCGACGGGCGATCGCCGCCAACGGCACCTCGTCCTCGGAGGACCTGTCCCGGGAGCCCGGTGGCGGCCTCTCGGGCCGGGCGGGCTCGGGCGTGTACGCAGTGCTCAGTGCCCGGGGTTCGATCATCGGCCTGCTGGCGGTCGAGCACTCGGCACCGGGCCAGTTCACCGAGCGCGACATCGAGGTCGTCTCCGGGTTCGTGGAGCCGGCCGCCCTGGCGATCGACAACGCCCGGTGGTTCACCCGGCTGCGCACCGTGGGCGCCGACGAGGAGCGGACGCGGATCGCCCGCGACCTGCACGACCGGATCGGCCAGTCGATCGCCTACCTGGCCTTCGAGCTCGATCGACTCGTCGAGCGCGACGAGTCCGGCGAGTCGATCTCACGCGAACTGGGGCAGCTCCGCGAGGATGTCCGCGGGGTGATCCGGGAGGTGCGCGACACGCTCTACGACCTGCGCACCGACGTCTCGGACGTGAGCGGCGTCGCCGACGTGCTCGAGGAGTACGCCGCCCGCGTCGGCGAGCGGAGCGGGATCCAGGTCCACGTCGATGCCGACCGATCGCATCGCCTACCGATCCTCCAGGAGCGCGAGCTCTGGCGCGTCGCCCAAGAGGCCCTCGCCAACGTGGAGCGCCATGCCCATGCCACCGCGGTCCGCATCCTGTGGCGCTGTGACGGCGAACGAGCGGTCATCGACGTCACCGACAACGGCATCGGCTTCGCCCAGGACCGGGCCGGCCGACTCGACTCCTACGGCGTGCTGGGCATGCGCGAACGCGCCGCCAGCATCGGCGCGTCCCTCGAGATCCACTCGGCCCCCGGACGCGGCACCCGCGTCCGCTGCATCCTCGACCCGACGTCGGCCGAGAGCAGCGCCGACGCCCGAACCACCCGTCCCCCGGCCGGCATCCCGCAGGTCGCCACCCACCACTGAGGTGCTCCACATGTCGATCAGACTCATGCTCGCCGACGACCACCGCATGCTGCGTGAAGGTCTGCAACGGTCCATGACCGACGCCGGGTTCGACGTCGTCGCCCAGGCCGCCGACGGCGTCGAAGCCGTCCGACTGGCGACCGAGACGGTCCCGGACGTGATCCTCATGGACGTCACCATGCCCAACTGCGACGGCGTCGAGGCCTGCCGACAGATCAAGGCGACCGGCTCGGCCGCACGCGTGGTCATGCTCACGATGCACGCCGACCAGGACGTCCTGACCAACGCGATCCGGGCGGGGGCGATCGGCTACCTGACGAAGGACAGCTCGACCCGGGAGATCGCGGACGCCGTGCGCATGGCCGCCGAGGGCGACACGGTGCTCTCGCCGCAACTGGCTCGCTCCATGCTGGCCGAGGTCCGCCGCAGCGAGCCGCCGGCGGCACCGGCCGAGGACCATGCCGTGTCCAAGCGGGAGGAGGAGGTGCTGCAGCTCATCGCCGACGGGTGCTCGACCGGCGAGGTGGCCGAGCGGCTCTACATCTCGCAGAAGACCGTCAAGAACCACCTGGCGTCGATCTACCAGAAGCTCGACGCCCGCGACCGGACCCAGGCCGTGCTCCGCGCCGTGCGCATGGGCATCGTCTCGCTCGGGTGAGCCCGGCGGCCCACCGGTCACGCGATTGGTCCGAACGAACTACTCAAGGTCCGGCCCCCCACCGCCGATCACCTCATCACCGGGAAACGTGGAACGGGACCCGGAGGACACACACTCACCACAGCAACTCACCACTCAAGGGAGACCCGACATGAACCTCGACTTCTTCAAGGCCTGGATCGCCACCCACACCCGCACCGAGCGGGGCGCCTCACTCGTGGAGTACGCCCTCCTCGTGGCGCTGATCGCGGTGGTCTGCATCGCAGCCGTCACGGTGCTCGGCAACAACCTCGACAGCCAGTTCGACAGCGTCGGCGCCTCGCTCTGACACCGACGACAACTGATCGTCCTCCGGATCGGGGAGCGGGCCTCAGGGCTCGCTCCCCGATCCGCGTCCCGGCAGCGTTCCACGAGCACCGCTACGGTCACGCCGTGCATCTCGACCTCGATCCGGACCAACTCCTCTCCACGACACGCTCGGTTCGCCGCCGACTCGACCTGGAACGCCCCGTGACCCGGGAGCTGGTCGAGGAGTGCATCGAGCTCGCGCTCCAGGCGCCCACGGGCTCGAACTCCCAGGGGTGGCACTGGGTCGTCGTCGAGGATCCCGCCACGAAGGCGGAACTTGCTCGCATGTACGCCGAGCACTTCGACCCGTACATCGCCATGGGTGAGGGGCTGCAGCTCTACCCGGACGACGACACCCGCACCGAGCGGTCCTCGGCGGTCTCGTCCTCGGCGAAGTACCTCCGCGACCACTTCGCCGAGGTGCCCGTGCTCGTCGTCCCGTGCCTCCAGGGTCGCCTGCCGGAGACGACCGACACGTTCACGCAGGCCAGCTTCTGGGGGTCGATCCTCCCCGCCGTGTGGAGCTTCATGCTGGCGCTCCGGTCACGGGGACTCGGAAGCGCCTGGACCACGCTGCACCTGCCCTCGGAGCGGGAGGCCGCCGAGCTGCTCGGGATCCCGTTCGACCAGGTGACCCAGGCCGGGCTCTTCCCGGTGGCCCACACCATCGGCACCGACTTCAAGCCGGCGCCCCGACTGCCCCTGTCCGACGTCGTGCACTGGGACCGCTGGTAGTCGACCGGTCCACGGGCGCGGGGTCACTCGACGAGTCGCAGCCCGGCGGGGTCGGGTGAGCCGTCGTCGACGGGCAGGTCGACGACGAACCGGGTCCGGTGCGCCGGGAACACGTGCTCGGAGACGAGCACGACCCGGCCACTCGTCGACCGGGTCGTGCGCTCGGCGACCAGCACCGGAGCACCGACCGGGATCCCGAGCAGCTCGGCGTCGCCCTGTTCGGCTGCGGCGGCGCCGATCGTCTGCGTGGCCCCACCCACGGCGACCGGGAGCTGTTCGAGGAACGACGAGCGGGCCACGTCGTCACGACTGAGTCCGGCGCCCAGGTCCTCGGGGCACCACACGGTGACCACGGCGAAGGGCTGCCCGTCGGCGAGGTTGACACGACGCACCTCCAGCACGCTGCGGGCGCCGAGCAGCTCGCCGATGCGAGCGGGTGGGGTGACGAACCCGAACGACTCGATCCGGCGCTCGGAGCGCACCCCCGCCGCGGCGAGCTGACGATCCAGGGTCGCGAGTCGGGACAGGTCCTGTCGGAGCGGTTCGGCGGCGACCAGCCAGCCGAACCCCTGACGGGAGTCGACGAGGCCGACGGCGCGCAGCGACTCGAGGGCCCGTCGGACCGTCACCCGGCTGACGCCGTAGCGATCCGAGAGCGCCGCCTCCGACGGGAGGAGCCCCGAGGCGGCGAACTCCCCCTCCGACAGGCGCTGGCGGAGGTCCTCGGCGATCGACTGGTACCGGATCACCCGCACAACTTGTAGTGTACTTGTATTGCCGCCCTGCGAACGGAGAGAACGAGCATGACCGTGTCCGCGACCACCCCCATCGATCTCGTCGAGGGCGTCTACGCCCGCTTCGACGAGCGGATCGACGCCGCCCGGGAACGGCTCGGTCGGCCGCTGACGCTCGCGGAGAAGATCCTGGTCGCCCACCTCGACGACCCCGGGACGAACTTCGAGCGCGGCGTCTCCTACGACGACCTGCGCCCCGACCGGGTCGCCATGCAGGACGCCACCGCCCAGATGGCCCTCCTGCAGTTCATGACGGCGGGGCTGCCCGAGGTGGCGGTGCCCTCCACGGTCCACTGCGACCACCTCATCCAGGCCAAGGAGAACGGCCGGGTCGACCTGCTCGCCGCCGAGGCCGGCAACGCCGAGGTCTACGACTTCCTCGAGTCGGTCTCGGCCCGCTACGGGATCGGGTTCTGGAAGCCCGGCTCGGGGATCATCCACCAGGTCGTGCTCGAGCAGTACGCCTTCCCCGGCGGGATGATGGTCGGGACCGACAGCCACACGCCGAACGCCGGCGGGCTGGGCATGATCGCGATCGGGGTCGGCGGGGCCGATGCCGTCGACGTCATGACCGGGTTCCCCTTCAACACCCGGTGGCCCAAGCTGATCGGAGTCCAGCTCACCGGAGAGCTGAGCGGCTGGTCGTCACCGAAGGACGTCATCTTGAAGGTCGCCGAGATCCTCACCGTCAAGGGTGGGACCGGGGCGATCGTCGAGTACTTCGGCCCGGGAGCGGAACGCATCTCGTGCACCGGCAAGGCCACGATCTGCAACATGGGCGCCGAGATCGGGGCGACCACCTCGGTGTTCGGCTACGACGAGGCGATGGCCCGCTACCTCCGGGCCACCGACCGGGGCGCCATCGCCGCAGCAGCCGACGCCGTCGCCCACCACCTGCGCAGCGACGACGAGGTGCTCGCCGACCCGGAACGCTTCTACGACGAGCTGATCGTGATCGACCTGTCGACGCTCGCGCCCCACATCAACGGGCCGGCGACCCCCGACCTCGCACGACCCGTCAGCCGACTCGGCGAGGACGCCCGGTCGGCGGGCTGGCCGCTCGAGATCTCGGCGGCACTCGTGGGCTCGTGCACCAACTCGTCCTACGAGGACATCGGTCGGGCGGCGTCGGTCCTGCGACACGCCGCCGCCAACGGACTCCGGGTCCGTACTCCCCTGCTCATCACCCCCGGATCGGAACAGGTGCGCGCCACGATCGAACGGGATGGCCTGCTCGAGGTCTTCGAGGCGGCGGGAGCGACGGTGCTGGCCAACGCGTGCGGACCGTGCATCGGCCAGTGGTCCCGGCCCGAGTCGGCCAACGACACCGCGAACACGATCGTCACCTCGTACAACCGGAACTTCCCGAAGCGCAACGACGGCTCGGCCAACACCCTGGCGTTCGTGACCTCGCCGGAGACGGTCGTCGCCCTCGCCCTGGCCGGCACCCTCGACTTCGACCCGACGGCCGACGCGCTGACCAACGACGCCGGCGACGAGGTGCGGCTCGAGGTCCCGACCGGCGAGGAGCTGCCCGCAGCCGGGTTCGACCCCGGCGAGTCCGGGTTCGTGGCGCCCCCGGCCGACGGATCCGGCGTCGACGTGGTCGTCCGACCGGACTCCGAACGGCTGCAACTGCTCGAACCGTTCGCCCCGTGGAACGGCGAGGACCTGGAGGACCTGCCGATCCTGCTCAAGGCCACCGGCAAGTGCACCACCGACCACATCTCCATGGCGGGCCCCTGGCTGAAGTACCGGGGGCACCTCGAGAACATCTCGGGCAACCTCTTCCTGGGGGCGGTCAACGCGTACACCGGCGCAGCCGGTGAGGGCGTCGACCAGCTCGACGGCCAGGTGAAGGCATTCCCCGAGATCGCCCGCCACTACCCCGAGGCCGGGCAGCGCTGGGTCGCCGTCGGCGACGAGAACTGGGGCGAGGGCTCGTCGCGCGAGCACGCCGCGATGGAGCCCAGGTTCCGGGGCTGTGCCGCCATCATCGTGCGCAGCTTCGCCCGGATCCACGAGGCGAACCTGAAGAAGCAGGGCGTGCTGGCCCTCACCTTCGCCGAGCCCTCCACCTACGAGGCGATCGGCCAGGACGACCGGATCAGCATCCGGGGCCTGGCCGACCTGGCACCCGGACGGCCCGTCGAGTGCGTCCTGCACCGGTCGGACGGCACCGAGCTCGTCTTCGAGTGCAACCACACGATGAGCGAGGAGCACATCGAGTGGTTCCGGGCCGGCTCGGCGCTCAACATCATCCGCGCTCGCACCGGTTCCTGACCGCACGGCTCCCCCCGGGCCGGGGCCCGCACCGGGACCCGGACCGGGCTTCAGTCCGAACCGGGGCGACGCGCCGCCTCGTGGTCGCCGGCGGCGTCCACGTCGGCAGGGATCCGGCCGTCAGGGTAGGTGCGCGCCAGTTCCTCATCGCTGGGGATCCGGGGAAGCCGGGCCTCGTCCGGGAGCAGCGCTGCGATCGCATCCATGATGCGCTCGGTGTCGACATCCGGATCCGTGCCGTCGAGGTGGAACACCGGACCGGCCCGCATCGTCACGTGCGGTGGATTCCACACGTTGGTCACGTTGGGCAGCTTGGAGCTCCGGGGCCAGACCGCCTCGGTTCCCCAGATGCCGATCGGCACGACGGGCACGTCGGCCGACGCCGCAAGCCGGGCCGCCCCCCAACGACCCCGGAGGACCGGATCGAAGAACGCCGGACCCCGGGGGATGGTCCCTTGGGGCATCAGGGCGACCAGCTCTCCGGCAGCGAGCGCCGCACGGGCCTGCTGAAGCGGTTCATCGGAGCCGGTCCCCCGGTCGACGGGGATCCCGCCGAGCGCCGTGGCCAGGTCCCCCACGACCGGGGCGTCGAAGACCTCGCGCTTGCCGAGGACCCGCACCGGTCGGCCCCGCTGGGCCAACAGGTACCCGATCGCCAGCACGTCGAAGTACGAACGGTGGTTCGCGACGAGCACCGCCGGACCGTGACGCGGGATGTGCTCGACGCCATCCACGTGGAACCTGACCCAGGGGAACGCCTGCGGCCGGGCCAGGAGCTGGAGGGCCTGCTGCGGCTCCACGCCCACGAACTTCGGGACGCCCGCAGGAAGATCGAAGTGGATGACCGGCCAGCGCCGGAGCGTGGCGATGGCCAGCATCCGAGGGTCCGGGTTGACGGCCCGGGGGTGGCCGACGATCGACAGCAGCGGGACGTCGTAGTAGCTGTCGGAGTAGGCGTAGCTCGTGTCCAGGTCGACCCCGTTGGCCGCCGCCCAGGCTGCGACGGAACGTGACTTGCCCTTGCCCCAGACGAACTCGCCGTCGATGGTCCCGTCGTAGCGATCGTCACGGCGCCGGTACCGGGTGGCCACGACGTCGTCGAAGCCGACGAGCTCGGCGAACGGGCCGATCAGGTCGACCGGCGTGGTGGTCGCGAGCACCAGCTTCCTGCCCTCGGCCCGGTGCTCGTCGAGCATCTGCTGGGCGTAGGGCAACACCCGCTCGGCCAGGGGAGCGGCCGCCGCCTCCGCCGCCTCACGAACCAGTTCGACCGGCCAGCCCGACGCGGCCCGTGCGCCCTGACGGGCGAGGAACATCGACGGGAGGGTCTCGCCGACCAGGTCGAAGAACCGGAAGGCCGCTGTCTCGACGATGCTGGCCTCGCCGCGCACCAGTCCGACGTGGCGGAGCGCCTCACCAAGGATCGGGCCGCTGGCGCCGAGCAGGAGCGTCCGGTCCAGGTCGAAGAAGGCGGCCGCCGCGGACCGTCTCGAGCCGGTCGGAGTCGGGTCCTCAGCAGCGTCCACATCGTCACGCTAACGCAGCACGCTCGCAGCGGAGCCACGGGTCAGCATCCACCACGGCAGTCCAAAACGGCCGAAGGACTGGCCGGGGGAGCCAGTCCTTCAGCGGGCGCTCGGACCACAAGGGGCGATGGTCCGGCGCAAGCAAGCGGGTCAAAGGGGGGAGGGAGACCACTGCTTGCTGTATGTGAACGTCAATATACGGGAGTTGCCGCGATCGGTCAATCCAATAGCGCAGATAGTTGATATCGTGCTCAGCGATGGATCGGAAACAGTTGCGAACGCTCGTCGCCGTCGTGGAGGAACGCTCGTTCTCGGGGGCCGCCAGGACGCTCGGGACCGTGCAGTCGAACGTGTCGGCCCACGTCGCCCGGCTCGAACAGGAGCTGGGCGTGGAGCTCGTCGACCGGGCGACGACCGGTCCCACCCCAGAGGGCGCCCTCGGGGTGGAGCGGGCCCGACGGATCGAGTCCGAGTTCGAGGCGCTCGAGGCCGACCTGGCATCGATGCGGGACACCGTCTCGGGCGAGGTCCGCCTCGGCGCCATCGGCACCACGGCGCGCTGGATCGTGCCGCCCCTGATGAACCACCTCGATGGCGAGCACCCCGGCGTGCGCGTGGTCGTGCTGGATGCCTCCACCTCGTCGCTCGTACTGGCGCTCACCTCCAACCAGCTCGATGTGGCGCTCGTGAACCTGCCGCTCGAGGAGCCCGAGCTGGAGATCGAGCCGCTCTTCGACGAGGACCGCCTGCTCATCGTCCCCGAGGGCCACCCGTTGGGCGAGCTCGAGTCCGTCACCCTCGAGCAGCTCGCCGAGCACGAGCTACTGCTCGAGGCCCGGGGCACGGCGTTCCGGGACGTGCTCGACCGCCAGCTCGCCGAGCGGGGCATCAACCTGCGGGCCCGGGCCGAGTTCGACGGGATGCGGCTGCTCACCTCGCTGGCCTTCGGCGGATTCGGCGCCGGGATCGTTCCGGCCACGGCGGTGCCCGACAACCTGAGCGGACCGTGGCGGGCGATCCCCGTCGACGGGCTCCCGTCCCGGCGGGTCGGCCTGGCCACCCGGCGCCGGGCCTTGCTGACCGCCGCCCAGCGGGTGGCGATCGGGGCGATCCGCACGATCGTCAGCGAGGCGTCGGCGAACCCGGTCAACATCCGGCCGGTCGTGGCCGACCCCGGCGGCGCGTAGACTGCGGGCGACCAAGGAGGCGCCCGTCGTGGCCGACAGCATCACGATCACCGACAACCGCACGGGCGAGTCCATCGAGGTCCCGATCGTCGACGGCGGCGTCGACGGCACCGCCTGGGCGAAGTTCCTCCCCGGCGTGTGGTTCCACGACCCGTCGTTCGGTGCGACCTCTGCGGACGCATCGGCGATCACCGAGCTCGACGGCGCGAACGGCATCCTGCGGTACCGGGGCTACCCGATCGAGCAGCTGGCGGAGTCGTCGAGCTACCTCGAGGTGGCGTACCTGCTGATCCACGGCGAGCTCCCGTCGCCGGAGCAGTTCGAGGACTGGCGCTACGAGATCACCCACCACACGTTCATCCACGAGAACGTGCGCAAGCGGTTCATGGAGGGCTTCCACCACGACGCCCACCCCATGGGCATCCTCGTCTCGACCATCGCGGCGCTGTCGACGTTCTACCCGAACGCCAAGGACCTCTCCCCCGACGTCGTGATGAAGCAGGTGATCCGGCTGATCGCCAAGATGCCGACGCTCGCCGCCGGCGCCTACCGCCACTCGGTCGGCATGCCGTTCGTCTACCCGGACAACAGCCTGGACTTCGCCGCCAACTTCCTGTCGATGATGTGGAAGACCGCCGAGCCCCGCTACGAGGCCAATCCGGCGCTGGCGCGGGCGCTCGACGTGTTGTTCATCCTGCATGCCGATC
>SXMI01000111.1 GCA_005777415.1 Actinomycetota bacterium
CCCGGATCATGATGCACCAGCCGTCGGCGGGCATGGCCGGCCAGGCCTCGGACATCGCCATCCAGGCCGAGCAGCTGAAGTACATCAAGGACCTGCTCGCCGACCGAATCGCCACGCACACCGGTCAGACCAAGGAGCAGATCAACACGGACTCCGACCGGGACCGCTGGTTCACCGCCGAGCAGGCCAAGGAGTACGGGATCATCGACCAGGTGATCGTCCGCCGCGGCGAGATGCGCTGATCCGACCGTCGTCGGTTCAGGACAATCTGAAGCCGCACTGCTCCTCGGCCCACTGCGACACGACGGCGGCGTCGTCGGCGAGGGTGCCGAGTTGCTCCTGGAGTCGGACCCGTTGGGTCTCGGCCGCCCCCGGGTCCTGCTCGGAGACGCGGAGGAGGGCGACGATGCCCACCACCCCGTCGGCGAGCGCCTGCGTCGGTTCGGCGATCTCCGACGGGGCGGATCCTGCGACCTCCACCAGTCGCTGCGCCGCGGCGTCCGCAGCGTCGAGGTTCCCGGCGTCCAAGGCGGAGGTCAGGTCGCCGAGCGAACTGATCTCGGACAGTTCGGAGCAGTACTCGGGCGTGCCGTCGCTGCAGGCCGACGAACCGGTGGCGACCACGCCGAGCATGGCGGCGGCGACCCAGCGGAGGATCGGTCGTTCCCGGCTCGGGGCCCTCGTCGGCACGGTGCTCAGCCGTCGGCGAGCGCGTCCAGCCCGCGTGCGGTGATCTGTTCCACGGCGTGTGCGACCCCCTCGGGGTCGCGGAACAGGGCGCTGCCGACCACGAACACCTCGGCCCCTGCCTGCGCCGCGGCTCCGACCGTGTCGGCCGCGATCCCACCATCGACCTCGATCTGGACGTCGAGTCCCCGACGTTCGACGAGGCCTCGCAGTTCGGTGACCTTGGCCTCCATGGAGGCGATGTAGGCCTGACCGCCGAAGCCGGGGTTCACCGTCATGACGAGCACCTGCCGGACATCCTCGAGCACCCACTCGATGCTGGTGAGCGGAGTGGCCGGGTTGATCGCCACGCCCGGCTCGGCGCCCAGGTCGGCGATCACGCCGAGCGTGCGGTGCAGGTGCGTGCACGCCTCCGGGTGGACCAGGACCCGGCCGCACCCGGCGTCGACGAACGGCGCGATCAGCCCGTCGGGCTCGCGGACCATGAGGTGGGCCTCGAACGGCAGGTCGACGAGCGGCCGGCAGGAGGCGATGACGGCCGGGCCCATGGAGATGTTCGGGACGAACTGGCCGTCCATGACATCCCAGTGGATGCGACCGACCCCGGCCCGTTCGAGCTCCACGCAGGTCTCGCCCAGCCGGGAGAAGTCGGCGTTCAGCACCGAGGGGGCGATCTCCACGCCCAGGGACACTGCATCGCGTTGTTCGGCGCCCGACTGCTCCACCTGATCCTCCATTCGACCGGCCGTGGCGAGGCTACCGGCCGCACCCCGCTACCGCGCCGCACCGGGCCGCCACCTACGCTGCAGCGGTGGAACACGACGACGAGCTCACCCCGGGGAGCGTCGTCGACGTGGCCACGGTCCGCATGGTCGCCGGCGGCGAGAGCCTGGGTCGCCTCGATGACGGCCGCGTCGTCCTGGTGGAGGGGGCGTTGCCCTCGGAACGGGTCGTGGCCGAGGTGACCGAGGTCCGCCCCCGGATGGTCCGGGCCCGGACCGTCGACGTGGTGGACCCCGCACCCCAGCGGGTCGATCCGCCCTGTCCCGAGCTGCCTCGGGGGTGCGGTGGGTGCGACCTGCAGTACGCCGCGCCGGCGGACCAGCCCGAGCTGAAGGCGGGTGTGGTGCTGGACGCGCTCCGGCGTCTGGCCCGGCTCGAGGACGTGCCGGTCGACCCCGGGACGCCCCTGCCCGCGTCGGCCTACCGCACGACGGTGCGGGCCGCGGTCTCGTCGGGGAGCGCCGGGTTCCGGGCCCGGCGCAGCTCGGAGGTCGTGGCGGTGGGGTCCTGTGGTGTGGCACACCCGCTCGTCGAGGAGCTGCTGGTCGACGGCGTGTTCGACGACGCGACCGAGGTGGTGATCCGGGTGGGGGCTCGCACCGAGGAACGGATGGTCGTGGCCCACCCCACGGCGGCGGGCGTCGTCGTGCCGGCCGACGTCAGGGTGGTCGGCACCGACGAGCTCGCTCGGGGACGTCGGGCGTGGATCCACGAGGAGCTCGACGGGCAGCGCCTGCGGGTGTCGGCGCAGTCGTTCTGGCAGGCCCGGCCCGACGGCGCCGAGGCCCTCGTGGATGCCGTGAGGCGGGCGCTCGGGGACCCGGGCCCCGATGCGGCGCTCGTCGACCTCTACGGAGGGGTCGGGCTCTTCAGCCGACTGCTCGGGACGCGAGCTCCGGTTCTGGTGGAGCGGTCGGCCTCGGCGGTCGCCGATGCGCGGGTCAACCTGGCGACACTCGACGCGATGACCCTCAAGCTGGCCGTGCGGCGCTGGCGTCCCACCCCGGCCGACGTCGTCGTCGCCGATCCGGCACGCGCCGGTCTGGGTCCCGACGGCGTGGCGGCGGTCGTCGGCACCGGTGCGCCGCGGGTGGCGCTGGTCAGCTGCGACCCGGCCAGTGCGGCCGTGAGTGCGGCCAGCGTGACCACGAACGCGGGCGGCAGCACGGCCATCAACGGCGCGACC
>SXMI01000112.1 GCA_005777415.1 Actinomycetota bacterium
ACACGCTGATCTCGGCCGACTGCCATGCCGGTGGGAGCCACGACCAGTACCGGGAGTACCTCGACCCGGCGTTCCGCGACCGCTTCGACGAGTGGCGCGGTGAGTACCGCAACCCATTCCGGGACCTGGGCGACCAGCGCAAGCTGCGCAACTGGGACGACGAGCTGCGGATCGGCCAGCAGGAGGCCGACGGTGTGGTGGGCGAGGTCGTCTTTCCGAACACGATCCCGCCGTTCTTCCCGAGCTTCGTCCTCTTCGCCGGACCGCCGCCGCCCGAGGACTACGAGCTGCGACGCGCCGGGATCCAGGCCCACAACCGTTGGCTCGTCGACTGGTGCGACCGGTACCCGCAGCAGCGGGCCGGGATCGGCCAGATCTTCGTCAACGACGTCGACGACGCGATCGAGGACGCGCGTTGGATCGCTGAGCACGGGCTGCGTGGTGGTGTGCTCCTCCCGAACGTGCCGCCGGACTGCACGTGGGTGAAGCCGCTGTACCACCCCGACTACGAGCCGCTCTGGGCGGAACTCGAGTCGCTGGGGCTGCCGGTGAACGTGCACGGTGGGACCGGCCTACCGGACTACGGGGCGCACGCCTTCTCGTTGCTCCTGTACCTGGTCGAGGTGCCGTTCTACGCGCAGCGTCCGCTCGTGCACATGATGCTCTCGGGAGCATTCGAGCGGCATCCCGACCTGAAGTTCGTCATCACCGAGTCGGGGGCCGAGTGGATCGTGCCGCTGGTCGAGCGGCTCGACACGGTGCTCGAGACGATCCGGTCGACCGGCGCCACCGGAGAGCTGCGCTTCGCCGAGGACGCGGTGCTGCCGCTGTCGGCGACCGAGTACGTCCGGCGGAACGTGTGGATGGGCGTGAGCCAGCCGTCGCCGGGGGACCTGCGGGCGCTCGACGTCCTGGGCGAGGACCGGTTCATGTGGGGCAGCGACTACCCGCACGACGAGGGCACGCACCCGTTCACCGTCGAGGGCCTGCGGGCGCTGTTCGGTGACATGGACCCCGCACGGGTCCACCAGTTGGTCGCAGCCAATGCTGCTGCGCTCTATGGATTCGACCTGGACGCGCTGGCGCCGATCGCCGAACGGGTCGGCCCGACCGTGGCCGAGGTGGCCACGCCGCTCGGCGAGTTGCCGGCGGACGCCAACGACGCCCTCCGCCGGGCCGTCGGCGCCGCCTGACCCCACCTCCAGCGATAGAGGGGTTGCGCGCGGGGTACGTCGCGCGCGCTGGAGCCGCAGAATCCGGTTGCGACGGGTCAGACCGGGGCGATCCGGCCGTCGAGCATGACCACCCACGCCCGGGCCCGGTGTCGACTGAGCAGCGCCGCACCGTGCACCGGCCCGGCGAGGGCCACGGCCGTCGTGAGCATCTCGGCGGTGGCCGCCGCAGGGGCCACGACGGTCACGGCCGCCAGCGCGATCGTCGCCGGAGCGCCGTTGCGCGGGTCGATGATGTGGTGGGCAGCCCGCCCGTCCGTCGTCCGCCACCGGCGCTTGAAGGGGGAGCTGGTCGCCAGTCCGGCGTCGCTCAGTCCGACCTGCAGGACCGGCTCGAGCGTCTCATCGAACGGGTTGCGCACATCGATCCGCCAGGGTGCCTCCTCGCCGCCGCGCACTCGGAGGTCCCCGCCCAGGTTCACGAGGGCAGCCTCGGCGCCGAGGGCGAGCAGTTCGGCGGACACGACGTCGGCGGCCTGGCCCTTGCCGATGCCCCCGGGGTCGAACGACACCCCGGCGTCGAGTGCTGCCCTCCGGCGAGCCGGATCGAGCCGGAGCGGCGACCGTGTCCTGAGTGGTTCGCCGATCGCGGGCCGGTCCACCGTCGCCGTTCCGGCGGGCACGACGTCGATGCGTTCCCGCACCTCCTCGAAGGGGCGGTCGTAGCCGAGCTCGACCATCGCCCGACCCTGGTACGGGTCGAACCAGCCGAGGGTGTCGCTCCTGGCCGCATCGGCGACCCGGAGCAACTCGGCGGTGGTCTCGTCGATCCCCACCTCGGCCCCGTCGGCGTCGTTGAGCCGGGAGGTGTCGCTGTCGGGTAGGAACCGGGACCAGCGTGCCTCGAGCGCCCGGACCCGCTCGATCCCCCGTTCGACGAGCTGCCCGGCCCGGTCGCCGTCGCCGGTCGGCGCAGTACGGACCACGATGTGGCAGTCCGTGCCCATGGCCCGGAACCGCTGCTCGGCCCGAGCGGTCATGGCCCGGATCGGTGGTTCGTTCAGCTGCTCTGGGAGCTGCTGTCCGGACCCTGGCTCTGGTTCTCGCACTCCTCCGTCGCCTGTTCGTTCGAGCCCTGACAGACCTCGAAGTACACCGGCTGGCCCGTCTGGCCGCCGGCCTGCACGGCGACGTACGAGCCGGAGCGGGACGCGTTCAGTCCGGCACCCGATCCGCCCCACTTACCCCATCCGCCGCCACCGCCGCCGGTATCGGTGACGGTGTAGCCCTCCGACTGCAGCGCCGCCTGGTAGTCGGCGACGATCTGCTGGGGGGTGGCACCACTCGAGTTCGAGAACCGCTGGTACACGATGCCGTTGGCGTTCGAGGTCTGGACCTCGATCGATCCGCCGGGCGCCGCCGGCAGCGAGCCTGCTGTCGACCCTCCCGAGGCTCCCCCGGTCGCTGCGGTCGTCGTGGTCGCCTCGGTGGTGGTCGGTGCCGAGGTCGTGGTCGACTCCTCGGAGCTGCCGCCGCACCCGGCGGCCAGCCCGATGATGCCGATTCCTGCTGTCGCAGCGGTGAGCGCAGTTCGCACGGAGGGGGTGGAGGTTGAGGTCACACGAGGCTCCTGATCGTTCGGGACGGGATCGACGCTACCGGCGACCGACCGGGATCGTGCGGGACCGGGGTGGTGGACCTCAGCCGACTGTCCGGCAGGGGCCGCCGCCGCAGACGTCGACCACCTGGCCGTCCGGCCGGATGAACGACACCAACAGGGCGAGCGCCTGGGGCACGTCGGTGAGCTTGCCGTGGGGGTCCTCTCCGGCGCGCGGTGGGGTGGGACCGACCGGCGGTGCCGGCGTGTCGAAGTCCCAGACGACGAGCGCGCTCCCGGGCCACGGAAGCGAGGGGATCGGCTCGATCAGCGCGAACGGTTCGACGTCGGTCGATCGGCCGGGGGCCAGCGTCGGCGTGAACCGTGGCGCATCGATCGTCCGGGCGAGCTTCTCGGTGCTGACGTTGGCCACCTGATGGTCGCCGAACGCCTCGAGCAGCAGCACCCGTTGCGGCTCGGTCCGGGACGGGTACGGGTCCACGGTGAGGTGCTGGGCGTACCCGCTGTTCTCGCCGCGGTCCCACAGGTTCTGAACCATCTCGAGGCCGAGCGACTGGGAGAGTTCGTCCGGGTATCCCTGGGCGAGGATCGGCTTGAACCGGTCGAAGTTGGTGCTCCGGTTGAGCAGCAGGTTGTAGCCGAGCCCGCCGACTGCAAGGACCGTGGCGTCCCAGTCGCTCGTGAGCGCGGAGGCCGCACCGCCCAGGATCCCGCCCTGACTCGCACCCAGGAACGAGAGCTGACCGCCGTCGACCACCGGCCCCCCGCCGGCGGTCTGGAACGCCGGATCGGTCACGAACCCTTGGGCGGAGGCGAGCAGCCGGCCGAGCAGCAGGAAGCCCAGATGGCCCTGCTGCATCCGGTCGGGCTGGGTGCGGAAGAGGCTGAGGTCCTGGAGCTCCTGGCCGATCGTGGCGATGTCGGCGCTGCTCATCCCGAGGTAGTCCACGGCGCACACGCCGATGCCGTTCGCCGCGACCAGCGTCCCGATCCCCCGGATCTCGTCGCGGGAGCCGAGCAGGCCGTGGCCGAACACGACGAACGGCACGGGACCGCTCGCCTGGGACGGGACCACGCAGAGGAACGGGTTGGGCATGGTGCCCTCCGCAGTGGGGGTTCCGGTCGGCGAGCCGTCGTTGTTGAGCACCGAGCCAGGGGCCCCGTCGCCCGTCAGGTACTTGGGCATGTCGAAGGTCCCCTCGACGAACCGAGCGGGCCCGACCTCGTTCACCGTGGTGACCGTGAATGGCGGCGCGCCGTCGCCGACCTGTTCCCGGGTCTCGTCCCACATCGAGCGGAGGCGGCCGGACAGCGACTCGCTCGATGCGACGGTGAACGCCCACGCCACGTCGAGCGCGTTCGTGTCGACTCCTGCCGTCCGGAGCGACTCGAGCCACTTCTGCTGGTCGGCGTCGGGCTCAGCGATCAGCTTCGCCATGGCCTCGTTGGCCGCGATCTCGCTGCCGTCGGCGCGGCGCAGGTTCGAGAGGCCGATCGCGTACCGGCGGCCTTCGGTGAGCGACGTCGCCGGGATGATCCGGAGGGGCTGGCGCGACGGGTCCGTCACGTTCGTGTCGAGCTCGGCCCACGCCGGCACCCGCTCACCCGTCTCGACGTCGACGACGGCCAGGTTGGCGTCCGGCTTGATCGACGTGGCGATGTCGGTCTGGGGGGTGAGCTCCGAGGCAACGGGGTCCACCCCGGGCACGACGGTGAGCCCGATCGACGCCGGGGAGAACCCGTCGTTGCGATTCCACTCGCTCGGGTCGACGGCGACGCCCTTGGCGTTGACCGGCATGCCACCGGCGGGCAGGTCGAGGCGACGCCCGGTCGGCCGGGAGTCATCGGCGGTGGTGAACCGGTCGTTCGGCCACGGCAGCAGGCACTCGGTCGGGTCGACTGGGTCGCAGTCGCCCGGCGTCGTCGCCACAGCGCCGGCAGAGGTGTCGGCAGAGGTGTCGCCGGCAGCCGCTCCACCGTCGGTGTCGCTCGAGGAGCACGCAGCGGCGAACAGGGCGAGGACGAGGACGACCGATCCGAGGACACGATGACGCATCGGCGCAACCTAGCGGCGAGCGGTCAGGTGGTGTCGGCCCGGGGCCCGGGGCCCGGGCCGCCGGGGCCGTCGGAGGGTCCTGCCGGCGGCTCGTGGTGCAGGTCGGCGACGACCTCGGCCAGGTGCTCCGGGTCGGGCGCCCGGTTGTTGACCAGGCTGACCGAGTCCGAGATCCCGTCGAGCCGCGCTCGGATCGCCGGTGCGATCTCGTGGGGTTCGCCGACGACGGCGATGGTCCGGACCAGGTCGTCGTCGATCAGCGCGCCCATCTCGTCCCAGCGGTCGTCGCGGGCCAGTCGGCGCAGCTCGCCGTGCAGTCCGCCGTACCCGTGGAGCTCGAACACCGGCTGGTACGCCGGCGTCGTGGCGTAGAAGGCGAGCTGGGTCCGGACGGCCTCGAGGCTGCGGGTGAACTGCTCCTCGGTGCGACCGGTCACGACGATCGTGACGCAGACCAGTTCCAGGTCCTCGACGTCGCGGCCGGCCCGGGCGGCGCCGTCGGCCAGGGCCGGCACGGTCAGCTCCTGCAGTGACCGCCGGCTGTTCACCGGGTGGACGATCAACCCGTCGGCGACCTCGCCGGCAACGGCGGTCATGGCCGGTCCGACGCCACCCACCAGGATCGGCGGCACCGAGTCGAGCGGCCCGGGGTCGAACGCCGGGACCATGCGGGTATGGGTGTAGAACTCGCCCTCGAAGTCGAGCGGCGTCCCGTCCTGCCAGGTCGACCAGATCGCCCGGACCGCCAGCACGAGCTCCCGCATCCGTGCGGCCGGCCGGGACCACGGCATGGAGAACCGCTGCTCGATGTGCGGCCTGATCTGCGAGCCCAGGCCGAGCGTGAACCGTCCACCGGACAGCGCCTGCAGGTCCCAGGCGGCGTTGGCGATTGTCATGGGGGTGCGCGCGAACGCGATGGCGACCGCGGTGCCGAGTCCGATGCGGTCGGTGTGCTCCGCGGCCACGGCCAACGGGAGGAACGGGTCGTGCTTCGCCTCGAACGAGAACGCCCGGTCGTAACCCAGATCCTCCAGTTCCCGGTACAGGCTGCGGGCGGACGTCAGGTCGTCGGTCGGGACCGTCATGGACACTCGCACCGCTGCACTCGACCGGACCCCGGTCGCCCTGTCAAGACCGTCGACGGGGTGGGAGGATGGTTCGGTGAGGTTCCCGAGCGCTCCGATCGCCGCCATCGTGGCCGGCGCCGCGACCTGGACGGCGGCCGAGTACGGGCTGCACCGGTTCGCCATGCACTCGCTCCGGGGCCGGGGCCTGGCGTCGAGGGAGCATCTGTCCCACCACGCCGACGTCACCTACTTCTCGCCGGCGTCCAAGAAGCTGCTCTCGGCCGCCGCCACGACGGTGGTCGTCCTGCCGCTCGCCACCGCCCTGGCGGGCCGCCGCCGGGCGATCGGGTTCACCGTCGGGATGGTGGGGACCTACGCGGGCTACGAGGTGGCGCACCGGCGCATTCACACCCACCCGCCCAGCTCCGCCTACGGGCGGTGGGCCCGTCGCAGTCACCTCCACCACCACTTCGGTGCACCGATGCGCAACCACGGGGTGACGACGAACCTGTGGGACCGGTTGTTCGGCTCCTACGACGACCCCGGTGTCGTGACCGTGCCACGGCGCATGGCTCCGGTCTGGTTGCTCGACGCGCGTGGCGAGGTGCGTTCCGAGTTCGCGGCCGACTACGTGGTGCGAGGCGGAGCCGAGCGGGACCCCGGCCGCGCCCGGGTCGATCGCTCGGACGCCTTCGCCAACATCGCCCCGGCTGTCTGAACCTGGGGCTTCCCGGGTCTCCCGGATGTCCCGGCCCCGGCCGTGCGGACCCCGGAACGGATACCTGCGCGACACGGGGCCGATCGGCGGGCGATCGCTCGAGCCGGAGAGTGCGCGAGGAGGGACTTGAACCCTCACGTCCTTGCGGACACAGGAACCTGAATCCTGCGCGTCTGCCAATTCCGCCACTCGCGCGAGTGGAGTCGTGATGCTAGGTGACGGGGCCGGGGAACCTCCAGCCCGGCGTCAGGCCGGATTCGTCACCTCGGTGACGACCTCGTAGGACGACACCGACGGACCCGGACCGCCGTCACCGTCCCCGCCGCGGGGTCCGTGGCCGTGGGCGGCCCGGAAGGCGTCGGAGGACAGCCAGCCCCGGAAGGACTCCTCGGAGTCGAACTCCATGACGGCCACGTAGGGGTCCTCGTCGCGGTGGGGGCGGAGCAGCGCCGAACGCTGGAGGCCCGACACACCGGCGAGCGTTCCCGTCATGTTGGCGCTGAAGCGCTCCTCGAACGCCTCGGCCTGGTCCGCTGGGATGTCGAGGCGGTTCATCACGATGTACACGGCTGCTCCTGGGAGTCGGTCCCGGTGCTCGGTGGGGCCGGGCGGCGAGAGCCTACCGGCGGCGGGTCCCGACCCCCGGCGGGAGCGCCCGGGTCGGGACACGGCCCGTCGCTATCGTGGGTCACATGCCGTCGCAGGGGTTCGAGGCCCGCTTGGAGCGACTGGTCGAGTCCACCGTCGGCCGGATCTTCAAGTCGGGCCTGCAACCGGCCGAGTTCGGCCGCAAGCTGCGGCGCGCCATGGACGACCACCGGGTCGTGAGCGCTGCGGGTCGCACGGTCGTGGTCAACCAGTTCGACTTCGCGGTCTCGCCGACTGATGCGGAGCCGCTCGAGGGGATGCTCGGCACCCTCCGTCGCGAACTGGCCGAGCTCGCCCGGGCCCACGCCCGGGACGAGGGGTACGCGTTCGTGGGCCCGGTCGAGGTCTCCATCGCCTCCGACGGATCGGTCGCCCGCGGGACGATCGAGCTCGACGCCCGCATGGTCGAGGGTGCCGGGGCACTGCCGCCAGGCTCCCTCCTGCTGCCGACGGGCGACCGGGTCCCGCTCGGTGAGTACGTGGTGTCCCTCGGCCGGCACGACGACTGCACGGTCGTGCTCGGCGACCCCAACGTGAGCCGCAACCACGCCGAGGTACGCCCGTCCGGCGACGGGTTCGTCGTGGTGGATCAGGGGTCGACGAACGGCACCAAGGTCAACGGTGTCCGGGTGGCCGAGCACCAGTTGCGTCCGGGCGACGAGATCCGCCTCGGCAACACGGTCCTCCGGTTCGAGGCCTCGTAGGAGCACCGTGCCCGAGCAACTGCTGACCATCCTGAAGCTGTGCCTCCTGGCGCTCGTCTACCTGTTCTTCCTGCGGGTGCTTCGGGCCGTCTGGGCCGAGGTCGGTCCGTTGCGCGCCGCCGCCGGGGCCGCGCCGGCCCCGGTCGCTGCCGGAG
>SXMI01000113.1 GCA_005777415.1 Actinomycetota bacterium
CTGGTCGAGACGGTCAAGGGCTACATGCAGCACGAGCGCGGGACCCTCGAGGCGGTGACCCAGGCACGGGCGGCGGCGCAGGCGGCCCGCAACGTCGGCGAGGCGGCGGCGGCCGACGCCCAGATGACCACGGCGCTCGCCAACCTGTTCGCCACCGCCGAGGCCTACCCCGACCTGAAGGCGTCCACGAACTTCTCCGAGCTGCAGGCCGAGCTGTCGCGGACCGAGGACCAGCTGGCGTTCGCCCGCCAGTACTACAACGACGCCTGCTCGACGCTGAACCGCACGATGGTGACGATCCCGTGGTCGCTCTTCGTGGGTGTCGCCGACGTCGAGCGTGGCGTCTTCTACCAGGCACCGGCCGGGAGCGCGACGGTGCCGTCGGTCTCGTTCGACGATGCTCCGCCGGCAACACCGCCGGCAACGCCGGCACCGCCCGCCGACCCGCCGGCCGCACCCCCGGCCGGCTGACGGGCGGCTCCCGGGGAGCTCACGCCGAGCTGGCCGCACCTCCGCCGCCCGACGAGCCGACGGGGAACGCCACGGCGAACCCGTCGGTGGACCCGGCGAGCGGCGTGGCCCCCAGCGTCCCCGACGTCGTGCCGACGACCACGACGTGGCCGTCGTCGCTCAGCGTCAGGCCGGTGACCCGCTCGTCGCCCGTCGAACCGAACACCGCCGTCCAGCGCCAGGTGCCGGTCGCCAGGTCGTAGGCCGACAGGAAGGCGTCCCGGCCGCCGGTCGCGGCCCCGTCGGCGGCACCCGGGACGTCCACCCGCTGGGAGCCGACGATGGCATCACCGGCGGTCCCGGCCACGTACACCGTCTCGCCGTCGACGACGACCCCGGCGGCGTCGTCGTCGCCGATCGAGCCGAGCTGGGTGATCCACTGCTGACGCCCGCCGGCGTCGACCGCGACGACGAGCACGTCGGAGCCGCCGGCGGCCGGGGCGCTGCCCGGGGCGACGAGCTGCTCGGCCCCGTCGGTGGACGACCGCACGTCGCCGTTCGTGGACCCGACGGCGACGACGGTCTCGGTGCCCCGGGTCGCGTCGCCACCGGCGGCCACCGCCCGGCCGGTGTCGTCGGCGCTGGTCCCGAACGGAGTCAGCCACCGCTGGTTGCCGAACGGGTCGGACCGGGCGACCCAGGCGTCCCGCCCGCCGCGGCGGAGTGACTCGTCGTCGAATCCGAGCGCCTCGTCGCTGGTGGTGCCGGCCACCACGGCATCGTCGTCCGCCGTCACGGCCACGCCGTTGGCGGCGTCGTCGCCCTGGGTCCCGAACTGGCGCGCCCAGCGGGGCCGGCCCTCGGCGTCGGTGCGGATCAGGAGCGCATCACGCTCTCCCAGGAAGCCGCCGGTCGGGTCCTCGGCGCCGGGGTACAGGCCGTCGGTGCTGGCCGAGAGGTAGGCGAACTCGCCAGCGGTCGACATGGCCAGGCCGGTGACCTCGTCGTCCCCCTCACTGCCGCTGCCGGTCCGTGCCCCCAGCGCGCCGGCCGGATCCACCGGTGCACACCAGGCGTCGGAGCCGCCGAGGAACCCGGAGGTGTCGGCGGAGACGAGCGATCCGCAGGCCAGTGCCGTCCCGTCGGCGGCCGCGGCCACGGCGCGGGCGATGTCGTCGGAGCGGTCGGACGGCGACTCGGTCCGGTAGCGCTGCACCCCGTCCGCAGCGGCCAGCCCGACCACCTGGCTGCCGGGCTCGCCGGCGGCCAGTCCCCGTCGGGCGCCGCCGACCAGGACGACCTGATCGAGTCGCCCCGTCGCCGCCTCGACGGTGTCGTCGTCGGGTGCGCCGGACTGCCAGGCCCAGTCCGGCTCGAGCGGGGCCTCCGACCCGGGGACGATCGTCGTGGTGGTCGTCGTCGACGCCGGCGGCCGGGGCTCGGTGGTCGAGGTCGAGGCGCTGTCGTCGCGGCTGCACGCAGCCAGACCGGCGGCGAGCAGGGCGGCGGCGACTCCGGCCGCAGTGGATCGTCTCAGGTGCACCGGTTCATTCTTCCCCGACCTGCGCTCGCCGACCCGGCACCCGCCCGGCGGTCCCGTAGCGTGGCGGCGTGCGTCGATGGATGCCCGCCCGATCCGTCCCGGTGGTCGTCGTCGTGCTGCTCGCTGTCGTGGCGGTGTCCTGTTCGGCCCTGTCGGACCAGGTCGACCTGTCGACCCCGGGGGTGACCGGTCGCTGGATCGACGTGGTCGGTGGCGGTTCCTCGCTCGATGCCGGCCTCGTACGGCGAGCGCTCGTGGCGGCCCCGGACGACGTGGACCCGCGCCAGCAGCGGTTCCTGGGAGGCGACGCCGCCGAGCCCGGTGGTGGCCTCCCGCTGGTCGTCGTGAACCACGGTCTGGGCTCGACGCCCGAGTTCACCGCGGCGGTGACGGGGTGGCCGTCGGTCGTCGGCACCGATCGGATGCTGGCGGTGTTCCCCGAGGGCTGGGAGACCAGCTTCAACGCCGGTGGGTGCTGCGGCGAGGCCGCGGCCGCCGGCGTGGACGACGTGGCGTTCCTCCGCGAGGTGATCGATGCGGTCGCCGGGCTCTACCCGGTGGACCGGGACCGGGTCTTCATGACCGGGTACTCCAACGGCGGCATGATCACCTACCGGTTCCTCTGCGAGCACGCCGACCTGCTGGCGGGTGCCGGGTCGGTGGTGGGGACCAACGCCGACGGGTGCGCTCCGTCGGCCCCCGTGTCGTTCCTCCAGATCACCGGCCGCGACGACACGGTGGTGCCACCGGACGGGGGAGCGTCCTCCACCGCCGGGCTGGGTCCGTTCCCGTCGACGGTGGAGTCCGCCGCACTGGTGGCTCGAGCCGGCGGTTGTGGTGGGGAGGACACGGTGGAGCTGGGGGTGGCCGAGGTGACGAGGTGGACGGACTGCGAGCCGGGGGTGCGCGTGGAGCTCGACCTGGTGCCGTTCGGCCACGACTGGCCGATGGCACCGGAGTACGCCGCGACCGATCGGCTCCTGCGGTTCTGGGGGCTGCGCCCACCGGTGTGAGCTTCACGACATGTCACCGCGGTGACGCTCCGGTGACCGCCCGGTGGACGCCCCGGTCGACAGGCGTCCGGCCACCCGGGGAGCGGTCGCCGCAGGGTTTTCTGGGCCAGCGGAGTGTGGCAATCTCTCGGAATGTCTGACCTGCCACCGCTCGATGACCCGCAGGCCTTCGTCGTGATCGGGGGCACCGATCAACAGGGGCCGTTCCCGCTGTCGAGGATCCTCGACGACGTGGCCTCGGGTCGCCTTCCCGACTCCTCACCGGTGTGGTGGCCGGCGCTCACCGACTGGACGCCCGTGGCGGCCCACCCCGGTGCGGCGGCCGAGGTCGCCCGGCGCCGCGGTGCCGGGGCACCGGCTCCCGCTCCGGCACCGGCACCGGCACCGGCTCC
>SXMI01000114.1 GCA_005777415.1 Actinomycetota bacterium
ACTCACCAGGAGCTGCTCGCCCTGCCGGCTCGCCAGCGCCAACTCGGTCCGGAGCTGGGAGGAGAAGGCGCTCACGGTGCCTCCGTCGAGGTCGGGTCGTCGGTGGTCAGGCGGCGGTAGACATCCTCGAGGCGGCCGCCGTCGGTACGGACCTCGTCGGCGACCAGGTCCCGGGCCGCGAGCCACGAGGTGAGCGCGGCCACCACGGCCGGGGTCGGTGGCCCCTCGACCTGGTACGAGTCCCTGCCGTCGGCCCGGACGGTGGCGCCGAGGTGGTCACCGAGCGCCTGCAGGTCGAGCGGCGCCCCGCACCGGAACGACAGCCGGGCGCCCCGACCGGCAGCGAGCTCCTGCAGGGTCCCGGCGGCCACGACGGATCCCCGGTGGAGCACGACCAACCGGTCGGCGACCCGTTCGGCCTCGTCGAGATCGTGCGTCGTCAGGAGCACCGTGGCGCCCTGGTCCCGCAACTCGTCGAGCGTCGAGCGGATCTGCTCCCGGCCCTCCAGGTCGACGCCGGCGGTCGGTTCGTCCAGGAGCAGCACCTCGGGGCGTCCGATCAGGGCGAGCGCCAGCGACAGCCGTTGCTGTTCCCCGCCGGACAACCTGCGGTAGGGGGTCCGCTGGCGATCCCACAGGCCGGACCGACGCAGCAGCCCGTCGACGTCGAGCGGGTCGGGGAAGAAGCCGGCGTACTGGCGCAGGACCTCGCAGGGGCGGATCGCCGGTTGGATCCCGCCGGACTGCAACATGATGCCGACCCGTTGCACGAGTCGCCGGTGGTCCCGGACCGGGTCCAGCCCGAGCACGCTCGCCCGTCCCCCGGAGGCGGGTCGGAACCCCTCCAGGTGTTCGACCGTCGAGGTCTTCCCGGCTCCGTTCGGCCCCAGGAGGACCGTGACCTCGCCGCTGCGGGCGACGAACGAGGCGCCGTCGACGGCGCGCACGGGGCCGTAGTCGATCCGCAGGTCGTGGACCTCGACGGCGGCGTCGGTCACGTTGGGAAGCTACCGCCGTCGACGAGGGCACACACGTCCAGCGGTCGCGCCGCGAGCAGGTGGGCGCCCGCCATGCGGAGCTCCTCGACACCCCCGTAGCCCCAGGTGGCGCCGATGCAGTGGAGTCCGTGGGCGGCGGCACCCTCGACGTCGTAGCTGCGGTCGCCGACCAGGACGCACTCCTCGGGCGCCGGGTCGCCCAGCGCGGCCAGGGTGCGGGCGAGGACCTGGGCCTTCGTCACGGCCGTTGCGTCCATGGTGGCGGCGCCGACGACCTCGAACCGGTGGGTCAGGCCGAAGTGGTCGAGCATGATCCCCGTGGGCACCTCACCCTTGGAGGTGGCGGTGGCGAGTCGGTGCCCGGACCCGGCGAGCCCGTCCAGCATGTCGATCACGCCCTCGTACAGGGAGGCCTCGAACACGCCGGCCCGGAGGTACCGCTCCCGGTAGTGCGCCACGCCCTCGTCCAGGCGGTCGCCGGGGACCCCCAGTTCGGCGAGCATCGTCTGCAACGGCGGTCCCACCCCTCCCGCCAGGGCGTCGTGGTCGGGGACGGCGAGCCCGAGCTGTGCGAACGCGTGTCGCAGGCAGGCGACGATGCCCGGCTCGGAGTCCCACACGGTCCCGTCCAGGTCGAGCAGCACGATCACCCGGCCATGCTCGCACGCCGGGTCGGCCCCGGCGTCGGACCGGGTCAGGCCGGCGACGTGGAACGGGGGCGGGTGCCGCGGACCGGGGCCGCTACCGTGCCCACATGCTCGACCTCCGACTGATCCGCAACGACGAGGACGCCGTGCGTGCCGGTCTGGCCCGGCGGGGTGAGGACCCCTCGACGCTCGACCGGGTGGTGGAGCTCGACGCCGAGCACCGCTCCCTGACCGCCCGGCGCGATGCGCTCCGGGCCGAGATCCGTACCATCTCCAACCAGGTCGGGGCGCTCTTCCGGGAGCAGCGAGGTGACGAGGCGGCGGCGCTGCAGGAGGAGTCACGCGCCCTCGGCGGCCAGGAGCAGGAGCTCGATGCCCGCAGCGACGAGCTCGCCGGCGAGATCCGGGATCTCCTGCTCCGGATGCCCAACCTCCCGGCGGCCGAGTGCCCGGACGGGGGCGGGGAGGCCGACAACGTGGTGCTCCGCGTCGACGGGTTCGATCCTGCCGCGTACGCCGAGCACCAGCGGGTACCGCACTGGGACGTGGGCGCCGAGCTCGGGATCCTCGACGTCGAACGGGCGGTGAAGCTGTCGGGCTCCATGTTCGTCATGTACCGGGGTGCGGGTGCGGCGCTCGTGCGCGCCCTGTGCCAGCTGGCGATCGACCGGAACGTGGACCTCTACGAGGAGGTGCGCCCGCCCACGTTGGTGCGGACCGACACGATGGTCTCCACCGGCCACCTGCCGAAGTTCGTCGACGAGGCCTACCAGCTGGAACGGGACGACCTCTGGGCGATCCCCACCGCCGAGGTGCCGCTCACCTCCCTGCACCGGGACGAGCTGCTCGACGAGGCCGACCTGCCCCGCCGGTTCGTGGCCCACACCAGCTGCTTCCGTCGTGAGGCGGGTTCGGCCGGCAAGGACACACGCGGTCTGCTCCGGGTGCACGAGTTCGACAAGGTCGAGATCCTGGCCCTCGGCACCCCGGCCCAGGCGGCCGACCTGCACGCCGAGATCCTCGCCCGGGCCGAGGGGCTCATCACCGAGCTCGGTCTGGCGCACCGGGTGTTGGACCTGTGCACGGGGGACATCGGGAACAGCGCGGCCCGGACCTTCGACATCGAGGTCTACGCGCCCGGGGTCGACCAGTGGCTCGAGGTGTCATCGGTGTCCTGGTTCAGCGACTACCAGGCCCGTCGCGCCAATCTCCGCTACCGACCGACCGACGGCAAGGGCACCGAGGTGCTGCACACCCTCAACGGGTCGGCGCTGGCGGTGCCACGGGTCTGGGCGGCGCTCGTCGAGACCCACCGGACACCCGAGGGGCAGGTGCTGATCCCGGACCTGCTGCGACCGTACCTGCAGCTGTACCTGCGCGGCGACGGGCCGTTCCGGTGAACGGGCCGACCGGAGTCGGGCCACGCCGTCTGGAGCCGGTCGTCCCAGCCGAGGGTTCGCCGCCCGAGGACATCGGGAGCGGTCACCCCATGCGGGCGGTGACCGAACGGATCGTCGCCGAACCCTCGTGGTGGGGTCCGGACGCCGCGGCCGAGGTCGCCGCCGCCTTCGACGCGCTCGCCGATTCCTGGGACACCCGTTCCTCGGCGGCCGTGGCGTCGGTCGGACTGCTCGATGCGCTCGACCGCGGTGGCCCCTGGGTCGGCCCCGTCGTCGAGTTGGGCGCCGGGACCGGATCGGGGACCGAGGTCCTGGCGCAGCGGTTCGGCCACGTGGTGGCGGTGGACCTGGCCGCCGAGATGCTCGCCCGCCTGCGGGTGGTGGGGGCGTCCCCGGTGCGTGCCGATGCGTCGTCGCTCCCGTTGCGCAGCGGATCGGTGGGCACGCTGGTGTGCGTCAACGTCTTCCTGTTCGCAGCCGAGGTGCTCCGGGTCCTGCGGCCGGACGGGGCACTGGTGTGGGTGAACACGCTGGGCGAGCGGACACCGATCCATCTGACGGATCAGGACGTCGCAACGGCACTCGGCCCGGGGGTCGAGGTGGTATCCTCCCGGGCGGGGTGGAGCACCTGGGCCGTCGCCCGGCGAGCCTGAGCCGTCACCGCCAGCCGGCGGCTCAGCCGGCGAGCGCAGCGCCGAGGGTTGCGGCGGCGACGCAACCGGTCACCGTCGCCACCCCGTTGGCGAGTGCACGCCACCGGCGGCGCTCGTGCAGGTCGTCGGCGATCTGCGTGGAGAAGGTCGAGAAGGTGGTGAGCGCCCCGAGGGCCCCGACCACCGCGACGGTGGACGCCGCCCCGTCGAGTCGCACGTGGAGGGCGCCCGCCGCGGCGCTGCCGAGGCAGTTGACGAGGAGCGTTCCCGCCGGGAAGGCGGGTCGGTCGAGGGTGGCGATCACCCCGGTCCGGCCCCAGGCCCCGAGCACGCACACGGCCGTGAACGCGGCGGCGGTGGCGATCATGCGGACGCCTCCGGCCCGACCGCAGGTGGCGCCGCGCCGCGCCCTCGCTGGAGTCGGGCACCGGCCCATGCGGCGCTGACACCGGCGGCGATGCTCGCACCGCCCCAGGCGACCGCCCGGGCGACCGAGCCGTCGAGCAGGTCGTCGCCGAGCCGCACGGCGAGCGCCGACCAGGTGCTGAGGGTTCCGCAGAATCCGGCACCGATCAGGTCGGCGGCGTCCCGGCGGACCCAGCGTCCTCCGCGAACCGCGGCCTGGAGCCACCCCAGCACTCCGCTGGCGGCGGTGTTGACGAGGAGCAGGGCGGCGTAGGGATCGCCGCCCAGTCCGCTCAGCGCCAGCCAGCGGAGGGCGCCTCCGGCCACGGCCCCGACCGCGATGGCCCCCAGTCGTCGAGCTCGCACGTGCGGACTCTACGGGTCGAGCTGCGGCGCCGTAGCCTGACCCCATGGGTCTGGACCAGCGCACCGACTACGACTGGGGCACGCTCGACGAGTCCACCGTGGACGGTGACCCCGTCGCCCAGTTGGCGGGCTGGCTGCAGGACGCCGAGCGGCTGGGTGTCCCGGAGTTCAACGCCATGGCGGTCACGACCGTCGACGACAGCGGCCGGCCCCGATCGCGCAACGTGCTGCTGCGCGGGGTGACGGCCGGTGGGCTGCAGTTCTTCACCAACCGAGACAGCGCGAAGGGCCGGGACCTGGCCGCCGACGACCGGGTGTGCGTCCTGTTCAGCTGGCTCGGGATCCACCGGCAGGTCCGCATCCAGGGACGCGCCCGGCCGATCGACGACGCCGCCAGCGACGAGTACTTCGCGTCGCGCCCTCGGTCGAGCCAGCTGGGCGCCTGGGC
>SXMI01000115.1 GCA_005777415.1 Actinomycetota bacterium
CAGTCCACCAACCGCCGGCCGGCCTCGGCGGCGATGTGGCGACCCGACTCGGTCGACCCGGTGAACATCACGAAGTCGGCGGCGTCGAGCACCGCCGGTCCGATCGACGAGCCGCGGCCCAGCACGATCTGCCAGAGGTCCTCGGGCAGACCCGCCCGTCGCGCCAGGTCGAGTGCGGCGAGCGCCGTCAGGGCCGTCTGGTTGTCGGCCTTCTGCACCACGGCGTTCCCGGCGAGCAGGGCCGGGATCGTGTCGCCGGCGCCCAGGCTCAGCGGGTAGTTCCAGGGCGAGATGACGCTGACGACGCCGACCGGGTGGTGCAGTTCCTCGGCGACGGTCAGACCGGGGATGAGCCCCTTCCGCCGCGTCGGGGCGAGCGTCCGTGCCGCCGTCCGCCCGTAGTACCGGCAGGTGATGGCGATGTCCGCCACCTCCAGGTAGGCGTCGCGTCGCGACTTGCCGTTCTCGGCCTGCACCAGGTCCATGAGGCGGTCACGCTCGTCGAGGACCAGGTCGTGCAGGCGGAGCACGACCCGGCAGCGCTCGGCCACCGGCACGCGGGCCCAGCGTTCCTGGGTGACCCGGGCCCGCTCGGTGGCGGCCACCACGTCCTCGGGCGTGCACTGGGGCAGCTCCACGAAGGGCTCACCGGTGAACGGGGCGTTCATCGTGACCGGCGGCGCGTGGTGGGTGTCGGCCACCAGCGCCGTCAGTCGAGCCCGTTCGGCCGCGTCGATGGAACTGGGGAACGCCACCGTCGGGCCGTTCGACGGCGAGGCGGTCGCTGCGGGTGCGGGTTCGGTCACCGTCACGGTGGTCCTCCGGTGTCGCTGGGCGCCCGTCCGGCGACGGGCCCACCGATTCTCGCCCCGGTCCAAGCCCGGCGCCAGCGCCCCGGGCTACCCTCCGCCCGTCCGGGCGCGTAGCTCAGCTGGTCAGAGCGCTTCCCTTACAAGGAAGAAGTCGGGGGTTCGAGGCCCTCCGCGCCCACTGCGCCGCCACGTCGCAGCCCCTCGACCCCCGGGCCGTCGAGGTCGTCGAGCGCCCGCTCCCGACCTGCGACCGCCACGACGAGCGACACGGCCGGCCCCTCGACGAGCGGCGCCCCGGGTGCGCCGTGTTCCCACTGCACGTCGGTGGCGCGCAGCCGCAGGCCATCGACCCGGTGCGCCCCGTCGAGCACCGGCACCCGACCGCGGCGCGTCAGGTTGAACCGGGTGTTCCCCGGGACCCGTCGCGCCAGGTAGGCCAGGGTCAGCTGCAGGTCGCCCTCCGGGGTCGCCGACGGCGCGCCGATCGCGACGGTGATGTCGGCTGTGTGCACGACCAGCTCCGCGAGCACGCCCTCGGCCCGCAGACCGGGCGGATGCGCTCGGGACCCGGCGGACGACCGCAGCAGGTCGAGCACCTCCGCATCGCTCCGACCGGCGAGCACCGCCGCCCCGAGCGCCTGCGACGAGCGGTCCACATCGCATCCGGCCCGCAGGTACGCCCACGCCGCTGCGGGCGTCGGCACCGTGGCCGTGGCGACGAGGTGGGCGACGACGTCGCGCACCGTCCAGTCCGCGCACAGCGACGGGCGGTCCCACACCCCCGGCCCCCACGACTCGAGCTGCTCGGCGAGACGCAGGCGCGAGCTCGAGACCCGGGGCCAGCACGGTTCCTGGTCGATCACACGGCCTCCCACCCGGTCGTCGCGGCGCCCGACCGGGACCGACCGGCGAGCACCCTACGCTGCACGACCGTGAGCTCGAACGGACGAGTGGCCGTGGCCCCCGTCGGATCCCCGGCGTGGATGACCCAGGCGGTCCGCGACGGCGGCGGCCGGGTCGTGGAGCCCGCGGCGGCCGATGCGCTGTTGTGGACCGACCCCGACGACGCCGACGGCCTGGCGGCCGTCCTGGCCGAGCACGGCTCACACCTGCGGTGGGTGCAGCTCCCGTGGGCCGGGATCGAGCCGTACGTCGGCGTGCTCGACGACGCCCGGCTCTGGACCTGCGGCAAGGGCGTCTACGCCGAACCGGTCGCCGAGCTCGCGCTCACCCTGGCGCTCGCCGGGCTCCGGGGACTGCCCACCTACCTGGACGACGCGCCGCTGTCCCAGCGCGGCACCGTCGGGCGGAACCTCCACGGGGCCGAGGTCGTCGTGGTCGGCGCCGGGGGCATCACCGATGCGTTCCTCCGGATGGTGGCACCGTTCGATCCCCGCACCACGGTCGTGCGACGCCGGGACGTCCCGCACCCGGGCGCCGATCGGACGGTGCCGCTGGAACGCATCGACGAGGTGCTGCCCGAGGCCGACCTGGTCGTGGTCGCCTGCGCGTTGACGCCTGCGACCGCCGGCCTGTTCGACGCCCGGCGACTGGCCCTGCTCGGGGAGCACACCTGGCTGGTGAACGTGGCACGCGGGGCGCACGTCGTCACCGACGACCTGGTGGACGCGCTGCGGACGGGAACGCTGGGCGGCGCCGGCCTGGACGTGACCGACCCGGAGCCGCTCCCCGCCGACCACCCCCTCTGGGCCGAGCCGAACTGTGTGATCACCCCGCACGTGGGCAACACGCCGGCCATGGCCCGGCCGCTGCTCGCCGAACGGATCCGGACGAACGTGGCCCGGTGGATCGCCGGCGAACCGCTCGCCGGCGAGGTCGACGTCG
>SXMI01000116.1 GCA_005777415.1 Actinomycetota bacterium
CATGCCCCCCATGCCGCCGGGCGTGGAGCGCGGCATCGTCGAGGGGCTCTACCGGGTGTCCGCGGCGCCGGAGTCGAGCGGCCCGTCGGCCACGCTGTTGTTCTCGGGGACGCTCTGGTCGGCCGCCGTCGCCGCACGCGACGAGCTCGCCACCCGCTACGGGGTGTCGGTCGACCTGTGGTCCGCCACGAGCTACCAGCAGTTGCGGGCCGACGCCCTCGAGGTCGAGCGCTGGAACCGGTTGCACCCCGACGGGCCGGCTCGCACCCCGGTCGTCACGGAGCGGCTGGCCGGGCGGGCCGGCCCCGTCGTGGCGGTCTCCGACTACCTCCGGGCGGTCCCCGACCAGGTGTCGCGCTGGGTGCCCCGCCGATTCACCTCGCTCGGGACCGACGGCTTCGGCCGGTCCGACACCCGCGAGACCCTCCGCTCGTTCTTCGAGGTCGACGCACCGAGCATCGTCGTGGCGGTGCTCGCCGGACTGGTCGCCGACGGCGCCGTCACCCCGGGGGCGGTGACCGATGCGATCACCCGCCACGGGATCGACCCGGACCGGGCCGCCCCCTGGCTGACCTGACGCGTCCGAGCGTGTCGTGACCGGTGGGTAGCCTGCGCCGGTGGCCAAGATCCTGATCCCCATCACCGGCGACGACGACACCGACCGGCTGCTCCAGGACGAACCGCTGGCGCTCGTCATCGGCATGCTGCTCGACCAGCAGGTCCCCATGGAGTGGGCCTTCAGGGGACCGGCGACGCTGCGGGAGCGGCTCGGCGGCCGCCTCGACGCCGCCGAGATCGCCGCCATGGACGTCGACGAGTTCGTCGGCATCTGTGCCGCCAAGCCGGCGATCCACCGCTTCCCCGCCAGCATGGGTGCCCGGGTCCACGAACTCTGCGCCTTCGTCGTCGACCACTACGACGGCGACGCCGGTCGCATCTGGAAGGGGGTCCGCTCGGGTCCGGCCCTCTACGAACGGATCCGCGAGCTCCCCGGCTACGGCGAGGAGAAGTCCAGGATCCTCCTGGCGATCCTGGCCAAGCGGCTGGGCAAGCGTCCTGCCGGTTGGGAGGAGGCCGCCGCGCCGTTCTCCGACGACCAGCCCCGCTCGGTCGCCGACGTCGGTTCCGCTGAGCAGCTCCTGCGGGTACGCGAGTGGAAGCAGATGATGAAGGCCGCCAAGAAGGCCAAGTCCGACCCGACCTAGCTCGACGCCCTACAGCGAGGCGTCGACCGGCTGGCGCGCCAACCAACCGATCAGCACCGCCACGGCCCGGGGGTCGTGACGCAACTCGTGCCCGGCCCCCCGCAGCACCCGCAGCTCGGCATCACCGTGGGCCTCGGCGATCGTCTCGGCGTCCTGCAGCGGCGTCAGGTCGTCGCCGTCGCCGTGGACGACGAGCAACGGGCGGGGTGCGAGCTGGGCGGCGCCCTCGACGGGCCGGACCCGGCGGAGCTCACCGGCCCAGCGGTCCAGCGCCGGCGGGAAGTCGGGGTCGGTGATCACGCCGACCTGCCGGGCATGGAGCAGCAGCCGGCGGGGGTGGCGGGCCCAGTCGTCGAAGTCCCCCGGGGTGGCGAGCGCCGCCACCCCGCGGACGTCGGCATTGCGAGCCGCCTCGCACAGCGCCAGCGACCCCCCGGTGCCGAACCCGCAGAGCCACACGTCGCGGACCCCCAGCGAGCGGATGTGCTCGACCCCGGCGTGGACGTCGTCGAGCCAGCCCAGGAGGGAGAACTGACCCTCGGCCCGGCCACAGCCCCGGAAGTTCATGGTGAGGACGACCCACCCGAGCTCCGAGGCGATCCGCTCCGCCAGCTCCGGGAACGACACGCCCGACTGCGGCGACTCGCGGCCGCGCGTCGGGAACCCGTGGCACAGCACCAGTCCGGGAGCGTCCGCCAGGGACTCCTCGGGCTCGGCGAGATGCCCACTGAGTCGAAGCGGACCCGACTCGAAGGCGTAGTCCATGACCGGGCCGGGACGCTCCGGCGGACCGTCCTCGATGTCGCTCACGGTCGACCCGCCGTCCGGCGGGATGGTGCCACGGGACGGCTCAGTCGACCGGCGTCGCTGCGGCCCGCTGCTTGGCGAACAGCCGGTAGCCGCGGTTGCGGGCCTCGGGCAGTGTGTCGGGCCCGAAGCAGAGGTACTGCTCGGACTCGACGAGCTCGTCGACGAGGTGGGCGTCGGCCTCGTCGAGGGCGTCGACGTCGTAGACGACCTGGGTGCGCTTGTCGCCCAGGAACCGGTGGTGCTCGAACTTCGCGGGTCGATCCATGGCGCTCAGGCTACCGACCCGGACGGGTCGGCGGGGCCGTCGACCTCGCCGCCGATCGCACCGATCGCCCGGTAGTACCGCTCCTCCACGTCGAGGATCTGCACCACGTCGCCGTCGTCGAGCGCCACACCCCCGGACTCGAGCCGACCGAGGATCCAGGCCAGCGGCTCGTCGTCGGGCACCAGCAGCAGTCCGGTCCCGATGTCGTCGGCGGTGGCGGCCGAGGCCACGCCCTTCTCGGCGAGGTAGTCGCAGTGGGCGGCGAGCACCGCCCGGACCTGCTCGTAGGAGACGCGGGCGGTCAGCTCGTCGGGGAGGCGCTCCGCCACGAACTCGACCGCCTCCTCGAGGTCGTAGACGCTGCGCCTCGGCCGGCGGGCCAGCGAACCGCTGACTCCGCCGACCGTCGACGCCGCGATCACGAAGACGACGATCGCCGCCAGGACGATCCAGACGAGCACGCCGGCGCCCCTGCCGCTGCCGCGACCGACGGGCTCAGATGCCGATGCGCTGGGCGAGCAGCTCGCGGTGGTACGTCGGGTCGCCGAACAGGAGCTCGGAGCTCTTGGCGCGCTTGAAGTACAGGTGCGCCGGGTGCTCCCAGGTGAAGCCGATGCCGCCGTGGATCCGGATGGTCTCGGCGGCCGCGTGGAAGTACGCCTCGGAGCAGTACGCCTTGGCGAGCGATGCCACCGACGGCAGCTCGTCGTTCAGCTCGGAGGCACACCAGCCCGCGTAGTACGCGGCGGACTTGGCGGACTCGACCTCGAGCAGCATGTCGGCGCACTTGTGCTTGATGGCCTGGAACGAACCGATGGGGCGGCCGAACTGCACGCGGTCCTTGGCGTACTGCACGGCCGAGTCGAGCACCTCCTGGGCGCCGCCGACCTGCTCGGCGGCGAGCGCCACCGCAGCCAGGTCCAGGACCTGCGACAGGACCTCCCAGCCCTGCCCGTCGGCGCCGATCATGGTCGCCGGCACGCCGGCGTACTCGAGGCGGGCCTGCTTGCGGGTCTGGTCCATGGTCGACAGCGCCGTGCGGGTCAGGCCCTCGGCGTCACCGGCGACGGCGAACAGGCTGATGCCGGCATCCGTGCGGGCGGCGGTGATGATCAGGTCCGCGGTGTGGCCGTCGAGGACGTAGAGCTTGGTGCCGTCGAGCGTCCAGCCGTCACCGGCGGGTGTCGCCGTCATCGTGACCGCCGACTCGTCCCACTTCCCGTTGGGCTCGGTGTAGGCGAGCGTCGCGACGGTCTCCCCCGAGGCGATGCCCGGCAGGTACTGCTGCTTGGCGGCGTCATCACCGGAGTGGATCAGCGTCTGGGCCCCGAGCACGACCGTCGAGAAGTACGGGGCGCACAGCAGGCGACGGCCCATCTCCTCGAGGACGACGACGAGCTCGACGAACCCGTAGCCCTGTCCGCCGAACTCCTCGGGGATCACCAGGGCCTGGAGTCCCATCTGCTCGGCCATCTGGGTCCAGACCGCCTCGTCGTAGCCGGACTCGGTGTCCATGAGCTCCCGGACGGTCGCCTCGGACGACTTGTCGTTCAGGAAGGACCGGACGATCCCCCGCAGCTCCTCCTGCTCCTCACTGAAGGCGAAGTTCACAGTCCCTGACTCCTCGTGCTCGCCCCGGATGTTCCGGGTCCTCGTGGTGCGGGTGAGTCTGCCGCGTCGGCGGCGGGCTCCGCACGTCGTCATGTGTCCACATGCGTACACATTGGGGCGGGAACCGGTAGGGTCCTCCCGTGGACCGTGTGAACGCCCGGGAGCTCCGTTCGTCCCTCGCCGCCCAGTTGCGCCGGGCCGAGCAGGGCGAGCGGATCGTCGTCACCGTCGGCGGACGCGCCGTGGCCCAGCTCGGGCCGCTCGAGGGTGGACCCGGATCGCTCACGCTCGACGACCTCGTCGCACGCGGCCAACTCCTCCCGGCGCGCCGTCACGACCGTCCGGACCCGGCCGGGGTCATGCCGACCTGGGCCGGCGCCCGGATCGACCGGATGCTGCGCGAGGTGCGCGGCCGGTGACGGTCGCGCTCGACACCTCCGCCTGGCTGGCCCGGTTCCTGGAGGGCCCGGCCCACGCCGTGGTGCTCGACGCCATGCGGGCCGACCCCGACTGGTGCGCCAGCGCACTCGTGCTGTCGGAGTCCCTGATGCTGCTCGAGCGACTCGGTGACGACCCGGACCGGACCGACGACCTGCGCCGGGCCCTCCGCGACGACTGGGAGCGCGTGCACGTCGTCCCCGTCGACCAGCAGTGCCTGGACCGCGCCGCCGAGCTGGGCCGGACCCAACCGCTCCGAACCGTCGACGCGATCCACCTGGCCGCAGCCGACCGACTGCCCCGCCCGGTCACCTTCGCGACCTTCGACCCGGCACAGATCCCCGTCGCCCTCGCGCTCGGCTTCGATGTGCCGACGCCCGCGCCCTGACCCGCGCCCTGACCCGGGGCCGGACCGGGACCTGACCCGGCACCGATCCGGCGCGAGACTTCCCGCATGCCTCCGTCCACCCTGCACCTGTCCGACTCCGGCTGGGAGGTCCACAAGGTCGTCGTCGGTCCCGTGGACAACAACGTGTTCGTCCTGCGCTGCACGACCAGCGGCGAGGCGCTGCTCATCGACGCCGCCAACGAGCACGGACTCCTGCTCGACCTGGCCCGGTCGCTCGGCGTTCGCCGCATCGTCGAGACCCACGGCCACTGGGACCACATCCAGGCCGTGACCGAGCTCCGGGACGCCGGCTACTCCGTCGGCGTGACCGGCGCCGACGCCGCCATGCTGCCCAGCTACGACGAGGTGCTCGACGACGACGACGTCCTCGAGGTGGGCGAGCTGCGCGTTCGGACGATCGCCACGCCCGGCCACACGGCGGGCTCCATGTGCTTCGCTGTCGCAGGCACGCCGCTGCTCTTCAGTGGGGACACCCTCTTCCCCGGCGGCCCCGGCGCCACCCACTTCGAGGGCGGGGACTTCCGCACCATCATCCGGTCCATCGAGGACCGGTTGTTCGTCCCCTACGGTTCCGACACGGTGGTGCTGCCGGGTCACGGTGACGACACGACGATCGGCGCCGAGTCCCCCCACCTGCAGGAGTGGGTGGATCGGGGTTGGTGAGCATCGACCCGGTCGACTGGACCACGTTCGTCGACGAGGCACCGGACCTGGCCGACGCCGTCACACCGCTGCTCCGGCGGACCGCCCACCACGTCCTGGCGACCCTGCGACGGGACGGTTCACCGCGGGTCTCGGGGACCGAGGTGCAGTTCGTCGGGCGGGAGCTCGTCGCCGGTTGCCCCGCCGGGTCGGCCAAGGCTCGTGACGTGCGCCGCGACGGGCGATTCGCCCTGCACACGAACCCGGGCGGACCCACCATGGACGGCGGCGATGCCAAGCTCGCCGGAGTCGCCGAGCTGCACACCGCCGGCGCACTCGTCGACGCCCTGGTCTCGAAGCTGCGCGACGCGGCCGACCACCCCGACCCGCCGGACGGCGTTGCGCTGCTCCGGCTCGGCCTCACCCAGGTCACCCACACCGCCATCCACCCGGACCGCGATCGGCTCGTCATCCGGACCTGGCACCCGGGACGCACCGTCGAGTCGGTCGAACGGGCCTGAACGGCCGGGCCGGGCTCCGACCGGCCACCCCCGACCCAACCCGCACGGCACCGGCCAACACCACCGCTCCCACCAGGCTGAGCGCGAACCAGGTCATGACCACGATGGTGCTGCCCCGCTCGGTCTGCGTCGATGCCCACGCCGCAGCGGCGAGCGTCAGGAGCACCGCCACAGCACGCACCGCAGTCTCGGCGACGGGCCGCACCGGCGGAGTGGGCTCGACGCCGTTCCAGACGCAGATCGAACGATCGCGACCGGTGAGCCACATCTGCCAGAGGGCGACGATCGACAGCGCCACCGACGCCACGACCTGGAGCACCGACGCCACCCCCCGGTCGAGGCCCGGGACGACGCCGACCGCCCAGCCGGTCGGGTGGGTGAACCCGTCGATGACCACGTGCGAGACCGAACCGATGAGCAGCGACCCGACGATCACCCACCACCGGTACCGGACCCGACCGACGTGGCGGAGGTCCTGGAGGTGGAACCCGCCGGCATCCGGGAGGTACGGGGCCAGCGCCGGCAGCACGAGCCGCCGCAACAGGAGGGTCAGCACCAGCCCGACCGGCAGGCACCAGTTCCACTGGTCGGCCAGGGTGTGCCCCTCCCACCAGAGCGGGACCCCCGCCAGGTACCGCGGCGTGGTCCGCAACGTCGTGACCGCGAGGTCGGGCACCATGCTGCCGGCCACCAGGGCGACGCCGTCCAGGCCGGGCCAGCGCCGCTTCATCGGCAGCACCGGCGCCTGGTGGGCGAGGAAGGTCACGGGCACCGGACCATGGTGGCAGAGCACCGCGAGCGGCGGCATCGGGGGTCCCGCGTGGGCCACACTGCGTCGGTGAGCCCTCCCCCGCTGCCCGCCGACGAGCGGCCGTTCGACGACACGCCGGTCCACACCGCCGACCTCCCGGCGACACCCACCCGCGACCGGAACATCCCGGCGACCGCCTGGGCCGAGGCGCCGGACGCCCTGTTGGCGATCGGCGACGACCTGTCGACCGGGAACGACCTCCCGCCGGACGCCGACGGCGGCCCGCCCCGGATCGCGTACAAGCGCCGCCTCGGGCCCTGGCTCCTGTGGCGGGCCGGCCCCGCCAAGGGCGCCGACGCCCGGTACGCGGCGGTCGACGCCACGGATCTGGACCGGATGTTCACCTTCCGCCTGTTCCCGGACGGGTCGGGCCGGGGTGTCGGTCCCAGCGGGGCCACCCACGAGCGGTTCCGCACCTGGAAAGAGGATCTGCGTGACCACCACTGAGCGGGCGAGCGCCGACCCCACCTATTTCCACTACCTGAGTAGTGGAAATAGACTGCGCCCGTGAACGCACCGCTGTTCGAGATCACCGGCCTGCGCGCCGCCCCCGCCGACGACCCGGAACACGAGATCCTCCGAGGGGTCGACCTGACGGTCCGTGCCGGCGAGGTCCACGCCGTGATGGGACCCAACGGCTCGGGCAAGTCCACACTGGCGAGCACCCTCATGGGGTCGCCGGAGTACGCCGTCACCGGCGGCACCGTGCGGTTCCGCGGCGAGGACATCACCGACTGGGGGCCCGACACCCGGGGCCAGGCCGGCATCTTCCTCGCCTTCCAGTACCCCCAGGAGGTGCCCGGGGTGTCGGTGCGGCAGTTCCTGCGCCAGGCGCTCTCGGAGCGCAAGGGGATCGAGCTCTCGGTGCTCGAGATCCGCCTGGCCATCATGGAGTGGATGGAACGCCTGAACATGGACCCGGCCTTCGCCGACCGGTTCCTCAACGAGGGGTTCTCGG
>SXMI01000117.1 GCA_005777415.1 Actinomycetota bacterium
CCCGGACGTCGGCATCGGGGTCGAGCAGACCCTCCAGATCGGTGCGGCCCGTGCGGAGCATCCACTCCTCGACCCCCAGCGTCACGACCCGGTAGCCGAACCGCCGGGCCGCCACCGCCTCCTCGGCTCGCCGCAGCGCCGAGACGGCGCCGACCCGACGTCGGGTCGGGTGGAACCACCGGGTCCAGTTCGAGCGGCTGAACACCACCGCCACGCTCACGCGGGCCCCGGCCAGCCGGCCGTCGGTGAGGGACTGACCGAGCGACAACGGGACGTCGTCGAAGTGCGGCGAGAGGACGAGGACGTCGTTCACGGGGCCTCCTCGCCCCCGGCGCCGAGCGCGTGGCCCGGATTCACGACGGCCAGCGTGTCACGGGTGGCCGCCCGGAGGGCGTCCAGCAACACCCGGTCGTCGTCGGCGAACGCCCCGTCGCGGATGTGCCTGACGAGCGCCTCGTCGTCGTCGGCCCCGAGCGCTGCGAGTCGCGCCCTGTGCCGGTCCGCGATGAGGGGGCCGAGCACCAGCTCCCGTTCGAGCTGTGCCACGACGTTGGCCGCCACCCGGGCGTGGAATCCGCTCCGGCCCGGCACCTCGTCGCGGACCTGGGCCAGGAACTCGCCGACGGCGGCGAGCAACTCGTCCCCACCGGGTCGGACCGTGGGTCCGCCCGGCCCGCCGAGCGGTGCCCATCCGGGCGGCCGGGCGGAGGCGGCAGGGGCCCGGACGGCGGTGATCGACGACGGCCCGTCGATCAGCTCGAGCAGGTCCTCCTGGGTCTCGGCGACGCGTCGTCCGATGGCGGCGAGCTCCACCGAACGGCTCGCCCCACGCTGGTGCGCCGAGGCCTGGACGATGCACATGATCCCCCACTTGAGCGTCGCCAGGACCTGCCACCAACGGAGCGACTCGGGCGACACCTCGCTGCCGCCTGCGTCCCGGTAGGCGTCGAGGAACTCCCGCAGGCCGCCGAGCCCTGCGGCCGCCCGGTCCGAACCGAACCGCCACGCCCGGGAGGTGAACCAGCCCAGATCCTCGACCGGGTCGCCGAGGTGCGCGAGCTCCCAGTCGAGCACGGCCCGCAGCCCGTCCTCGCCGACCACGATGTTCCCCAACCGGAAGTCGCCGTGGACGACCGACGGCGCAGAGGTCGGCTCGGGCCGGCGCCGCTCGAGCCAGCGGAAGGCCAGTTCGAAGACCGGCTGCGGATCGCCGAACAGGTCCAGCGCCGCTCGGAACTCGGCGACCTGATCGGTCGCAGACAGCCCGTGGGCCTCGGAGGGGGGGATGCCGTGGATCGCCACCAGCGCGGCCGCGCACTGGCCGAGCAGCACCTCCCTGGCCCCGGCCAGGTGCTCGTCCCGCAGGATCCGGCGGGGCACGGTCTCGCCGTCGACCAGACCCAGGGCGATCCACGCACCCAGCGGGTCCCCGCCGGAGCGGACCCGGTCGCAGGCCAGGACCGCTGCGACCGGCACGCCGGCGGCGGCGGCATCACGGAGCAGGGCCGCCTCCGAGGCCATGCCCGATGCCGATCGGGTTCCTCCGGGGCGTTCACGCTGCACGACCACCTGCCGGGGGACGCCGCCAAGCTCGACGTCGACGACCCAGGTGAGTCGTGACGCACCGGACGAGAGCCGGTGCACGTCACGCACCTCGGCGAGAACACCGAGCTGCTCACCCAGGGCGGCCGCCAGCGATCGGCGATCCTCGGGCGTCACGAGCGCCCCGTGCGGCGGTCGCTCTCGTCCCGGATGTCGCCGACGATCGCCTCCAGGACGTCCTCCAACGTGATCAGTCCGACGAGCGGACCCGGGGAGCCCGGCCGGTCGGACCGTTCGGCCACCACCGCCACGTGGCGGCGACGCTCACGCATCCGGACCAGGACGTCGGCCAGGGGCTCATCGGGCGCCACCCTGACCGGGGCGATCACGACCCGGTTCGGCAGCAGGCCGTCGCGCTGTGCCGGATCGAGTCGGAGCAGGTCCTTGGCGTGCAGGAAGCCCGCCACCTCGTCGGACCCCTCCGCCGTGACGAGCACCCGGGAGTGGCCGGAGCGGTGGATCAGGTCCTCGGCCTCTCGGACGGTGGCGGTGGTCGGGACGGTGACGAGCTGCGAACGAGGGGTGAGGTGGTCCGCCACTCGGCCGCCGAGGTAGCCGATGGCCCCGGACAACAGCACGTGCTCGGTGGCCTGGAGCTCGCCCCCCTCGGCCGACTCGCTCAGGATGGCCGCGAGCTCCGTGGTCGAGTGGGCCTCGGTGAGCTCGTCGGTCGACTCCACCCGGAGCAGCCTCGTCCCCCACCGCGAGAGCCGGTCGAGGACCACCACGACGGGTCGGACCAGCACCACGATGCCGCGCTGCAGCGGGGCCAGCGCCGTCGCCACCCGTTCGGGGGCGGTCAACGCGACCGACTTGGGCACCATCTCGCCGAGCACCATGTGGAAGAACGCGACGATGATGAGGGCGATCGCGACGCCCAGCACGGCACCGACCGCCGGCGGGATCGGTGAGGCGTCCACCCACCCCTCCACGACGTGACCGATGGACGGCTCGACGAGCCAGCCGAGGAGCAGTGACATGACGGTGATCCCCAGCTGGCAGGTGGCGAGCTGCAGGTTGAGCGACCGCATCTGACGGAGGGCCGTCGGCGCACCGAAGCGACCGTCCTCGACCATCTGCTCGACGCGGGTCTGACGGGCCGCCAGCAGCGCGAACTCCACGGCGACGAAGAACGCGTTCCCCGCCAGGAGCGCCACGGCCACGACGAGCACCGTCCACCAGCTCACGGCCTGCCCCCGGCCTGTTCGGCTCCGCTGGCGGGGCGGAGATCCTCGGACCCCTCGAATCCGGGCACGGGCGCCACGAGCCGGACGGTGTCGACCCGGCGGGCGTCCATGACCGTCACCGACACCGCCCAGCCCTGGTGCTCGAACCCGTCGCCCGGCGCCGGGATCCTTCCGAGTTCGGCCAGGACGAATCCGGCGAGCGTGTCGTACTCACCATCGGGCAGCTCCAGCCCGCACTCGTCCCGGACCTCGTCCGGATGGAGCCTCCCGCTCAGCAGGTACGCGCCGCCCCAGGTCCGCCGGGACGGGGCCACGACCAGGTCGTGCTCGTCGGCGATGTCGCCCACGATCTCCTCGACG
>SXMI01000118.1 GCA_005777415.1 Actinomycetota bacterium
AGCGTCACCTGCAGGTCGGTATCGGGGGCCGATGCGGCCAGGCGCAGATCGAGGCTCCCGCCTCCGGCGACCAGGACGTCCTCGCCGAGCGGCTCGGTCACCCAGCCGAGCCCCTTTCCGTCCACGACGGGCAGCCACTGGTACGGCTCGTCGGCGGAGTAGGCGACCCCGCCACCGTCCACGCTCCGCTCCGGTCGGGCCGACGGATCGGCGACGTACTCGGCGGTCCCCTCGGCCACGGCCCCCTCGTCGCCCTCGTCGACGAGCGATCCGTCGGCGGAGAGGGTCCAGCGCGTCGCCGCCGTCCCCGGCGGAGGCCACTGCTCGTAGTCCAGCTCGGCGGTCGCCTCGCGCGACCGGGGTCCGAGGGGGCCGGCGCCCACCTCCATCAGGAGCCGGATCCGCGGGTCCTGCTCGAACGTCGCCCGGGCCGCATCCAGGTCGTCGGTGCCGGCGAACCGCGTCTGCTCCAGGCCCGGCGCCGCGGCCGAGCCGATCTGGCCGTAGAGCGCGCCCGCCAGGCCGAGCACCAGCTCTGGGATCTCGGGGACCTCCTCGGAGACGAACAGGTCGAGGAACTCGACCCAGCGCGGGAACACCTCGGGACCCAGCGCGTCGTTGTGGTTGCCGTTGTACATGGTCACCCAGACGTCCGGGTTGTCGTCCAGGGCCTCGACCACGTTGACCCAGTGCCCGCCGAGCTGGTCGTCCTGGTAGGCGCCCACCAGGAACACCGGCACCTCGATCCGCTCGACCCAGTCCGCAGGGGTGCGACGGGCGTACAAGGCCGGTTCCCGGAAGCGGTTCTCGTCCAACAGGTCGAGCACGTCGCGGGTCTGGAGCCGGAGCCGCTGGTTCTCCTCGCACGCGGTGTCGCCCTGTTCGATCAGGACCTTCGCCCACTCCTGGCCACCCTCCGGCGCCGGGAGCGCCTGCTGCTGACGCTCGGTGAGCCAGCCCTTGGCGAACCCGTTGTTGAAGATCCCGCCCGGGAACCCGACGCCGTCGTACATGTCGCCGAGCACGGACATGGGGGCGATCGCCGCCAGGCTCGGCGGGCGGGTGCCGGCCACGAACAACTGGCTGAACCCCGAGTACGAGATCCCGACCATGCCGACCTGGCCGCCCTTCACCCACGGCTGGGCGGCCACCGTCTCGATCGCGTCGTAGCCGTCGTAGATCGTCGGGAGGCCGTACAGGTCGAAGTCGCCGCCGGAGCAGCCGGTGCCCCGGATCTGCAGGCTCACCACGGCGAACCCGAGCACCGGTGCGATCAGCGAGCCGACCACCGTCGCCGTGCCGGGGACGAGCGGGTCCTCGGGCGCCTCGCCGCCGCTCAACTGGGCCGACAGGGCCTCGAGCAGGTCACCGGGGGGCGCCACCTCGTAGCCCGAGTACTCGATCAACGTCGGGAACGGACCGTCCTCCAGGGTCGTGCCCGGCGGCAGGCGGACCGTCGCAGCCAGGGTCACACCGTCACGGGCCCGCAGGTAGTTCAGGCCCTCCTGCATGTCCTGGTCCTCGTAGAACGACTGCGGCGGCGTATCCGTCTCGGCGAGCACCCGGAACGCCTCGGTGCGAACGGTGCTCCCACCCTCGTCGGCCACCACGCGGTAGTCCTCGCCGGGGGCGACCTCACGGAAGATGAACGACCCGAACCGGTCGGTGGCGCCGCTGGCCACCTCGTCGCCGTCCCCGTCGACCAGGGTCACCGCCGTGTCCGGCGCGGCGTCCACCACGGTCGCCTGGTCGATCCCGCCGTAGGCGGTGACGTCGGCGGTGGCGCCCGAGGGTGGCTCGGCCCACTCGGTGCCGGTGTCGTCGGTGCAGGCGACGGCCAGGACCGCCACGGCCGTCACCACGGCCGCGGCCACACCGCTCCGGCGCCGAGGAACCGGGGCCGCCACGCCCCCGGATCGATCGTGCTCCCTGCAGGCCCCCCGGATGCGCATCGGCGCAACCTAGTGGCAGTCGGGCGGACAGGGCATGCTGCGGCGGCGAGGGCCCGGCCGTTACGGTGGCCTCCTTGCCCCACACCCCGACCCGGTCGCTGCGACTGCATCCTCGACAGCGGCGCACGATGCCGGTGTCACCATGAACGACGACCGGTGGGGGCGGCTCGCAGCGCGGCTCAGCGAATCGGTCGACACGGCGGGGTCACCGGTCGACGTCGGCGCATGCGAGGTCGCCACCGACGTCCTCGGGGTCGATCGCGCCGCGCTCTCGTTGATCGTCCAGGGGTCGACCAGCCCCATCGGCGGTTCGGATCGACTGGCCCGGGAACTGGACGAGCAGCAGTTCCTGGCCGGCGACGGACCGACCGTCGAGTGCGTCCGGAGTGACTCGCCCGGCGTGGTCGACGACGTCCGGGACAGCCTCCTCGACCGACCGGGCTTCGCGACGGCTGCGATCGACCGCGGCGTGTTCGCTGCGTTCGCGTTCCCGCTGCGGATCGGCGCCGCACGGGTGGGCGTCCTCACCGGGTACCGGGACCGCGCCGGTGCACTGACCGGGGACCAGTACGCGGACGGACTGGTGCTGGCCTCGCTCGTCACCGTGTTGCTGCTGGTGCAACAGGCGAACGAGCCCCCGGGGTCGACGGCACGGGTGTTCCGGGACGGGATCGAGACACAGGCGCTGGTGCAGCGAGCTGCGGGCATGGTCTCGGAGCAGCTCGGGATCTCGATCGTCGACGCCCTCGTCGTGATCCGCAGCCACGCGTTCACGACGGGGATCGACGTGCGCACGGTCGCCGAACGCGTACTCCGCCGAGAACTGATCCTGCGCGACGAGGAGCAGACATGACGAGCGATCCCGACGCTGGCATCGACCCACCGGATTCAGCCGGGGTCGCTGCCACCTTCATCGAACTGACCCGTGCCGTGGCCGGAGGAGCCGACGCGGTGGACGTCTTCACGACCCTGAGCGAGCGGTGTGTCGAACTCCTTCCGGTGACCGCCTGCGGCGTCCTCGTCGTGGACACCGGCGGGACGCTCGAGGTGGTCGGGGCGTCGGACTCGTCTGCGTTCCTGCTGGACCTGTTCCAGATCCAGAACGACGAGGGACCGTGTCTGGAGTGCTTCCGGTCGGGTCAGGTGGTCCGCGACGCAGCACTGTCGCCGGACGGGCCCTGGCCGCACTTCGCCGCCGCCGCCCGGGCCTACGGCTTCACCGCGGTCGACGCCGTCCCGCTGCGAGCCCGCACGACGGTCCTGGGCGCGCTCAACCTCTTCGGGGCGACGCCACTCCCGGACGAGTCGATGGTGATCGCCACCGCGCTCGCCGACACCGCCACCATGGCCCTGCTGCAGGCCGATCCGGGGATCGACGCGACCACCGTGGCCCGGCGGCTCCATCTGGCGGTCGAGTCGCGCAACACCATCGAACAGGCGAAGGGTGTGCTGGCCGAGCGGTTCGACTGCACCTTCGACGAGGCGTTCGTCGAGATGCGACGGGTCAGCGGACTCACGGCGACCAGGTTGTTGGACGTGGCGAGGTCGATCGTCGACCGGGACGACCGTTCCGAGGCCGCCGCCATCCTCCGTTCGAGGAGGGACCTTCCGCCGGCCTGACGAACATCGGCGGAGTGACCGAAGTCATACGATCTCCGACGGCGTCGCGCTGGACGGAGCGGGCGAACGACCGATGGACCTGCTGGGTTCCCGCCGCGATCGGATCCCCACCCGGGCCGGGCCGGGTCATCAGGCGTGCGCTGCCGGGTCCGGCGCATGGCGGTGGCACCGTGTGCGGGCCGTGACGGGAGCGACGGTGAAGTCGGATCGATCCGAGCTGGTGGCCAGCCACCTCGACCTCGTGGACGGGGTCGTCGCCCGTCTGGCCCGACGGCTCCCGACGTGGGTCGACCGCGAGGAGTTGGTCGCCTGCGGACGGATCGGCCTCATCGAGGCGGCCGAACGCTTCGACCCCCGCCACGGCGTTCCGTTCGGGGCGTTCGCGCGCCTGCGCATCGAGGGCGCGGCGCTCGACTCGGTGCGAGCGGCCGACTGGGTGCCCGTGCGGGTCCGCGCCGTCGAACGCCGCATCGACCTCGCCGAGTCGGGGTTGCGAGCCACACTCCGCCGCCACCCGCTCGACGCGGAGGTGTGCGCCGCCTCGGGCGTCACCGCGTCCGAACTGCGGACGTCGCGTCAGCGCGCAGCGGAGGGACGGTTGCGCTCCACCGACGAGCAGGCTGCTCCCGGAAGTGGGTCGGCGCGCACGGTCGGCGACGAGTTGACGGCGCCGGAGGAGGACGGCCCGGAGTTGCGATTCGAGCACGACCAGGCCGTCGACGACCTCCGAGCCGCCCTGGCCCGGCTCCCGGTGCGGCACCGGATCGCCATCGGGACCTACCTCGACGAGGGTCGTGGGATCGACGCCGCCGCCCGACTCGGCGTCAGTTCGTCGAGGGTGTCCCAACTCCGCGCCGAGGGTCTGCGCATGCTCCGCGATCTGCTCGAGGTCGACGCCGACCAGTCCGGGGAGCAACCCGCTCCCCCGGCCGCTGTGGGCTGACCGCCCTCCGGGCGACGGGCCCCACCGGGCCGCCGGAGCGGGTCAACCCCGGGACGAGCGGGACGGTCGGCCCGAGGGGCGACCTCCCTGGCCCGGGCGCGACCCCTGGCCGGAGCCCGACCTGGACCCGCCACC
>SXMI01000017.1 GCA_005777415.1 Actinomycetota bacterium
CCTGGGCCAGCATGTCGCGCTGGGCCTCGGTCTCGACCCCCTCGGCGATCGCGATGATGCCCAGGTGGTGGGCCATGGACACGATCGTCCGCGTGATCGTGCCGCTCCGGCCGTCGCGCAGGTCGCTGACGAACTGCCGGTCGATCTTGAGGGCGTGCAGCGGGAGCGAGTGCAGGTAGGACAACGACGAGTAGCCCGTCCCGAAGTCGTCGAGCGCGATCAGGAAGCCGAGCTCGTCGAGTTCGGCGAGTCGTCGGGCGGCGCTGTGCAGGTCCTGGACCAACAGACTCTCGGTGATCTCCAGTTCGAGGCGCTGGGGCGGGACGCCGGCCTCGGACAGGACGCGTGAGAGTCGCTCGACGTACTGCGGATGCTCGAACTCGGTGGCCGACACGTTGACGGCCACCCGGACGTCGGCCGGGAGGGTGCCGGCGTCGATCCAGCGCCGGAGGTCCTGGGCGACGGTGGTGAGCACCAGATCGCCGACCGCCACGATCGACCCGCTCGACTCGGCGGCCGGGATGAACACCGACGGCGGCACCGGCCCGCGGAGCGGGTGGTGCCAGCGGAGCAGGGCCTCGGCCGCAGCGATCTCGCCGGTCCGCAGGTCGAACAGCGGCTGGTAGTGGACGTCGAGGTCCCGCTGGGCGATGGCGGTGCGGAGGTCGTGCTCGACGGCGTGACCCTGGTGTCCGGGACCGCCCGGACCCCGATGGAACTCGACGGCGTGATGGGCGTCCGTGCGGCTCGCCGTGAGCGCCCGGCCGGCGGCGGCGAGCAGTTCGTCGGCGGTCGATGCATCGCCGGGCGACCGGGCGACCCCCACCGAGGCGGTCAGCCGCACCTCCAGGCCGTCGACGTGGAACGGTTCGCTCAACCGCCGTTGGATCTCCTCGGCGAGGCGCCGGAGCCGAGCGTCGAAGGCCAGGCTGGCGCCGTCGGCCTGGTGCACGACGAGGAACTCGTCGACACCGATCCGACCGATCTCGACGCGACGTTCACCCAGGTCGCGGAGGCGGCCGGCGACCTGCACCAGGATGGCGTCTCCGGTGGCCGTGCCGAACGACTCGTTGATGGAGCGGAACGCGTCCACGTCGACGTGCAGCACGCCGACCCGGACCGCGCTGGCCGCACCCCGGACGTCCTGGGTCAGCGAACCGACGATCTGGACGATGCGGGACCGCGACGCCAGGCCGGTGAGCGGGTCGGCCCCGAGGAGCCGGTCCACCTCCGCGGCGGCCGCCCGGCCCGGTGTCTCGTCGCTCAGGACGAGGACCGCACCGGCGGTGGCCCCCGGCTCGTCGCTCGGCAGCGGGTGGGCGGCCATCCGGAACCAGGGTCGCTCGCCGCGAACGTGGCGCGGGGTCAGGAGTGGGCCGTCGCAGCTGCGAGCGGTGCGGAGGGCGCCCACCGGCGCCGAGGTGCGCGGGTCCGGTGACCCGCCGTCCTCGAGCACCAGGTCCCACGGCGGATCGTGCACCGTTCGGTCCAGGAGTTGACGTTCCTGACGTCCGACGAGCCGGCAGAACGCGGCGTTCACCGAGGTGATGCGACCGCTCGCGTCGACGAGCGCCACCCCCTCGTCGAGGGTGTCGGCGACGACTGCCCAGTCGGTCGGGTCGGCGCCCGGCTCGGGCGTCGGATCGGCCCGGACCCGGCTGCCGACGACCAGGACGACGGTCCGGCCGTCCAGCAGGTGACGGCTCAACGACAGCTGGACGGGCACGGACTGCTCGCCGCTCCGCACGTGCGAGGCCAACGGGTGCTGTTCCGCATCGAGTCGCTCGCAGAGTCGCGCCCAACGCTCGGCGTCCAGACGGGGCTCGAGCAGGTCGCACACGCTCGTGCCCTCGGTGGCCTGCGGGCACAGGGCCCAGGCGGCGGCGTTGGCGGCGACGACCGCGCCGGTCCCGGTCTCGGCCAGCCAGGCCGGGTCCTGGAGGTGGCCGAGGAGCGCCCCGACGAGGCTCGACGCCGATGCGCTCACCTGCGTGCTGCTCCCACTCGGACTCTGCTCCTCGGGTGCCGACCGCCCCCGGACGCCACGCCGTCAGGCTACGGCCGGCTCCCGACCGCCCGGTGGATGGCCCCCGGGCGGCCGGGACGTCGCCGGTCAGGTCGTCGGGATCCGCCCGGCCTCCCGAGCGGCGTCCGTGGCGGTGGCGAGCTGGTCGTCGATGAGCTGGAGGCCGGCCGCCCAGAACGCCGGGTCGCCCAGGTTGCAGTCGACGATCCGGCCCAGCTCCTCGGGCTCGGCCGACCCGCCGGAACGCAGCAGCTCCAGGTAGGCGGGGACGAACGAGTCGCCCCGTTCGGTGTAGCGGGCGTAGACGGACAGGGCGAGCAACTGGCCGTAGGCGTAGGCGTAGACGTACCCGGGCGTGCCGATGAAGTGCGGGATGTAGCTCCACCAGGTCAGGTAGCCGTCGGTCAGCTCCACGGCGTCGCCGAGCATCTCGCGCTGGGTCGCACCCCACAGTTCGCCGAACCGGTCGGTCGACAGCTCGCCCTCGTCCCGTCGGGCCGTGTGCACCGCGTCCTCGAACCGGTTCATGGCCACCTGGCGGAACACCGTGGCGATGGAGTCCTCCAACGAGGCGGCCATCAGCGCGAACCGGGCGTCGGGGTCGTCGATGCGCTCGAGGAGCGCGGCGTTGGTCATGGTCTCGCCGAACACCGACGCCGTCTCGGCGAGCGTGAGCGGTGTGGACTGGTGGAAGACCCCCTGTTCCCGCGACAGGTAGGCGTGCACCCCGTGACCGAGCTCGTGGGCGAGCGTGAGGACGTCCCGGTTGCGTGAGGTCCAGTTCAACATGACGTAGGGATGGTGCGACGGGACGGTGTAGGCGCAGAACGCACCGGGCTGCTTGCCCGGCCGCACGGGGGCGTCGATCCATCGCTCGTCGACGAACCGCCGGGCGATGCCGGCGAGCTCGGGGGAGAAGCGGTCGTAGGCGTCGAGGACCAGGTCGGTCGCCTCGGCCCAGCCGATGGTCGACTCGTCCTCGGCCACCGACGCCATGCGGTCGTAGTCGGCGAGCCGGTCGAGCCCCAGGACCCGGGCCTTGAGCGCGTACCACCGCTGCGGGATGTCGTAACGCTCGACGACGGCGTCGACGAGCGCCCGGACCGAGTCGTCACTCGCCTCGTTGGCGAGGTTCCGGGCCGACACCCAGGACGGGTAGCCCCGGAGCCGGTCGTCGGTCGCCTTGTCGAGCAGCAGGGTGTTGAACACGTAGCCCCGGGTGCGCAGGCCCGGGTCGAGCCCCTGGGTCACGGCGGCGGCGGCCGTCGCCCGGACCTCACGGTCGGGGTGCTGCAGCAGCGACAGCCCCTGCTCCAGGCCGACCGTTCCGCCGAGCGACCCGGGCAGCTCGACCTGCACCGCCGAGGTCAGGTCGTTGAACAACCGCACCCACGCGCTCGTGCCGCTGGGTTCGAACTCCGCCAGGACCCGCTCCTGGGGTTCGCTCAGGAGGTGGTCGCGGTAGCGGCGGGCCGAACGCAGGTGGTGGGCGCAGAAGTCTAGACGGGGATCGGCGAGCAGCTCCTCGGCCCGCTCGTCGGGGAGCGCCGCCCACTCCAGGTCGAAGAACACGAGCTGGGCCGCCATCGCCGCCGAGCGCTCCTCGACGACCATGAGCGCGGCGCCGCGCTCGGGGTCCTGCACGTCCTCGGTGAGCCGCAACATGACGTAGTTCCCGACCCGGCCCTGCAGCTCGGCGAGCTCGGCGAAGCGGGCCATGGCCTCGGCGAGCGCCTCGCTCGACAGCTCGGCGACGGTGCCCTGCAGGTTGGCCAGCGAGGCGGCCAGCCCGTCGGCCCGGTCGAGGAGCTCCTCCACGGTGGCGCCGTCGAGCAGCGGTTCGAGGTCCCAGGCCACGTCGGCGGCGGTGGTGTCCGGATCGGGGGCGGTGGTGTCGGTCGTGGTCACGGCGTCAGGCTACGGGCACCGACCGACACCCGGGTGGCATGATCGAACAGGTGTTCGATAGCGTGGCGCCGTGGGTTTCACCAATCCGAGGATGCCGTGGACGGAACTCGAGCGCCGCCTCTCGGACCGTTCCCCCGGTGATCGGTCGGACGGCGACCGTTCCCTCGGTGATCGGTCGGGCGGCGATCGGTCGGGCCGGGACGACGAACGTCCGGGCGACGGCAGCGACGCACCGGCCTGGTCCCGACGCCGCGGCGAGTACCGGCCGCCACCCGACCTGGGAGCCGCCGGTGTCGACGGCCCGACCGGTGGGGGGTCGGGGTACGCCGAACTGCACTGCCACTCGGCGTTCTCGTTCCTGGACGGGGCGTCCCTGCCCGAGACGCTGGTGGAGGAGGCCACCCGGTTGGGGCTGGACGCGCTGGCGTTGACCGACCACGACGGCTGCTACGGCGTGGTGCGCTTCGCCCAGGCCGCCCGGGCGGTCGGTCTGCCGACGGTGTTCGGCGTCGAGCTCACCCTGAACGCCACGGGAACCAGGTCCGGCCCACCGGATCCGAGCGGCGAGCACCTGCTGGTCCTGGCGCGTGACCCCCGGGGGTACGGCCAGCTCGCGGCGCTGGTGTCGCAGGCACAGCTGGCGGGGGAGAAGGGCCGGCCCCGGCTGTCGTTCGCCGAGGTGGCCGAGGCGGCATCGGGTCGGGCCAGGGGCCACTGGGCGGTGCTGACCGGTGGACGCAAGGGGGCGGTCCCGGCCGCGCTGGTGGACCGGGGTCCGGCTGCGGCCGAGGGTGAGCTGCGCAGCCTGGTGGCCGCCTTCGGTGCGGACCACACCTTCGTGGAGCTCTGGGACCACGGCGACCCGTTGGACTCGGCCCGCAACGACGCCCTGGCCGGACTGGCCGTCCGGCTCGGCCTGCAGCCGGTCGCCACGAACTCGGTGCACTACGCCACACCGGCCGAACGTCGGCTGGCCTCGGCGCTCGCCGCCGTGCGGGCCCGCCGCAGTCTGGACGAGATCGACGGCTGGCTCCCCGCCGGGTGGCAGGCGCACCTGCGCTCGGCCGACGAGCAGCGTCGGCGGTTCGTCCGCTATCCGGGGGTGGTGGACGCCGCCGGTGCCCTCGGTCGGGCCTGCGCGTTCGACCTGTCGCTCGTCGCCCCGGAGCTGCCGCCGTACCCCTGCCCCGACGGCCCCGACGGGACGCCGCTCACCGAGGCGGCGTTCCTCCGCCGGCTGGTGGAGCAGGGTGGTGAGCGCCGGTACGGGCCCCGCCACGCCGAGCAGGTCCGTGGGGCCTGGGACCAGCTCGACCACGAGCTCGACCTGATCGAACGTCTGGGGTTCTGCGGGTACTTCCTGGTGGTCTGGGACATCGTCGAGTTCTGCCGTCGTTCCGGGATCCTCTGCCAGGGGCGGGGGTCGGCGGCCAACTCGGCGGTGTGCTTCGCGCTCGGGGTCACCGCCGCCGACGCCGTGCGGCTGGGCCTGCTCTTCGAGCGGTTCCTGTCCCCGGAACGCGACGGCCCGCCCGACATCGACCTCGACATCGAGTCGGACCGGCGGGAGGAGGTCATCCAGTACGTCTACGAACGGTACGGCCGTTCGCACGCGGCCCAGGTGGCGAACGTGATCACCTACCGGGCGCGCTCCGCCGTCCGGGATGCGGCCCGGGCCCTGGGGTACGCCCCCGGCCAGCAGGACGCCTGGTCCCGTCAGGTCGACCGGTGGAGCGGGGTGCCGGCCGTGTCGGCCTCGCTCGGCCCGGGCGGACGGGGTGGCCGGGACGGCCCGGGCGGAGTCGACATCCCGGCCTCGGTCCTGGAGCTGGCCGCGCAGTTCGAGGACCTGCCCCGGCACCTGGGCATCCACTCCGGGGGCATGGTCATCTGCGACCGGCCGGTGGTCGAGGTCTGCCCGGTGGAGTGGGCGAGCATGGCCGGGCGCTCGGTGCTGCAGTGGGACACGGACGACTGCGCCGGTGCCGGGCTGGTCAAGTTCGACCTGCTGGGTCTGGGGATGCTCTCGGCCCTGCACCGGTGCGTCGACCTGGTCCGTGACCACCACGGCCGGGACGTCGACCTGGCGACGATCCCCCAGGAGGACGCGGTCTACGACATGTTGTGCCGCGCCGACTCCGTCGGGGTCTTCCAGGTCGAGTCCCGGGCGCAGATGGCCACGCTCCCGCGTCTGCGTCCCCGCTGCTTCTACGACCTGGTGGTCGAGGTGGCGCTCATCCGGCCCGGCCCGATCCAGGGCGGGTCGGTCCACCCCTACATCCGCCGTCGACGGGGCGAGGAGCCCGTCACCTACCTGCACCCGGCGCTGGAACCGGCGCTGGCCAAGACGCTCGGGGTGCCGTTGTTCCAGGAGCAGCTCATGCAGATGGCGATCGACGTGGCCGGCTTCACCCCGGCCGAGGCCGACCAGCTCCGTCAGGCCATGGGGTCGAAGCGGTCACCGCAGCGCATGGCCGAGCTTCGCTCCCGGTTCGACGCCGGTCTGGCGGAGCGGGGGATCGTGGGTGACGTCGCGCAGGCCATCTGGGACAAGCTGGCGGCGTTCGCCAACTACGGGTTCCCGGAGTCGCACTCGGTGAGCTTCGCCTACCTGGTCTACGCATCGGCGTGGTTCAAGCTCCACCACCCGGCGGCGTTCTGTGTGGCGCTGGTGAACTCCCAGCCCATGGGCTTCTACTCGCCCCAGTCCCTGGTCCAGGACGCCCGTCGGCACGGGGTGGAGGTGCGTGGTCCGGACGTCCAGTGCTCCGCCGACGTGGCGACGCTCGAGCCCGGTTCCGGTGGGGTCGACGCCCCGGCGGTGCGGCTGGGGTTGGCATCGGTCCGCGGGGTCGGGGCGGAACTGGCCGAACGCATTGCCGACGGCGCCCCCTACCGGGACCTGGAGGACCTGGCCCGGCGGACCGCCGCGGACCGGGCCCAGCTCGAGTCGCTCGCCACCGCTGGTGCCTTCGCCTCCATGCGCGACCGGGACGGCCGACCGCTGGACCGGCGACGGGCACTGTGGGCGGCCGGTGCGGCGGCGCAGGCCCGACCCGACCGGCTCCCCGGGACGAGCGGGGTGCTGGACGCCCCCCGCCTGCCGGGCATGGACCCGTGGGAGGAGGCGGTGGCCGACCTGTGGTCGACGGGGGTCACGCCGGACGGACACCCGTTCGGCCTGCTGCGCGACGACCTGGACCGGCGTGGGGTCACCCCCGCCGCCGAACTCCGCGCCGGTGGCGACGGGTCCACGGTGCGCGTCGCCGGGGTGGTGACGCACCGTCAGCGACCGGCGACGGCTCGGGGGATCACCTTCCTCAGCCTGGAGGACGACACGGGGCTGGTGAACGTGGTGGTCTCGGTCGGCTGCTGGGAACGTCACCGTCGGGTGGTGCGCGACGCCCCGGCGCTCTGCGTCCGGGGCCGGCTGGAACGCAGCGTGGACGGCGTGGTCAACGTGGTGGCCCACCGGATCGAGGCGCTGCCGGTGGCGGTGCCGGCCCGGGCACGAGATTTCCGGTGACGCGGAGTCAGGGGCGCCGTTAGCATCGCGTCGACTTGACCCTCCCCACCACGAACGGAGTCCACCGTGACCATCCACGGCACCCTCTTCCAGGAGTACGCCGAGACCACCGGCGCCGACCCCTTCACCCTGCAGAACAAGAAGATGCTGAAGGTCTTCATGCAGTACGGGCCGGTCATGGCCAAGACCGGCTCCATGGTCGCCTACCAGGGTGACGTCCGGTTCGTGAAGGCGGGCTCCGGCGGCCTGAACAAGATGGTGAAGTCCAAGCTCACGGGCGAGGGCGTCGACCTGATGACCTGTGAGGGCTCGGGCGAGCTGTTCCTGGCCGACACGGCCTCGGAGATCCAGGTCTTCTACCTGGAGAACGACATGGTCTCGGTCAACGGCGCCAGCATCCTGGCGTTCTCGTCGTCGATCGAGTGGGACATCCACCGGGTGGGCGCCGGTGCGTCCCTCACCTCCGGCAACCTCTACAACGTGAGCCTCCGCGGGACGGGCTACGTGGCGGTCACCACCAAGGGCGATCCCGTCGTGCTCGACGTGGCGGGGGCGCCGACCTTCGCCGACGCCGACGCCGTCGTCCTGTGGACCTCCGGCGTGTCCATGGACGTCAGGGTCGACACGGGCGGCATCAAGTCGCTGATTCGCGGCGGTTCGGGCGAGCTGCTCCAGATGGCCTTCGGGGGCCAAGGGTTCGTGATGGTCCAGCCGTCGGAGAGCGTCATCATCGGGGGCGCCCAGGCCACCCAGTCGAGCGGCGGTGGCGGCATGCTCGGCGGGCTGCTCGGCGGATAACGGGACCGGTCGGGGGTCGTCGTCCGGGTCGCGGTCCCCGCGGTCCGGGCCGGGACCCGACGGCACCACGGCGGGAATCAGGGGCAGGATGGCGCGCGTGCGGAGCGTTGGCGGAGCGAGGTGGGTCGGAGTCGCCCTGATCACCGTCGCGCTCGTCGTGAGCGCCGTCGGACCGGCTGGTCCGGTGCAGGCCGCGTCGGGTCAGACCCCCGACACCGGTCCCGGCCAACGGCAGCAGGCCGAGGCCGAGCTGGACCTGCTGCGGGCGACCCAGGCCGAGGTCCTCGCCGAGATCACCCGGCTCAACGACCAGGTGACGGCGCGGCGCGGCGAAGCCGCCGCGGCACGTCGCCGCGCCGACGACGCTGAGGCCGTGGCCGAC
>SXMI01000119.1 GCA_005777415.1 Actinomycetota bacterium
CGGTCTCGGTCGGGAACGCGACCACCCCGCCGTCGGCGAGCAGCGCCCCCGCCCGCTCGATCGACGCCGTCGTGGCGGCCTCGACGACCGACTCAGCCACGGACCCGGGCCTGGTTCGTCGCCGGATCGACGATCAGCGACGTCGGATCGACCAGCTCCAGGTCCGCCGCCGTCAACGACCCCAGACCGTTCAGGTCGGCGTCGTTCCAGCGGACGTCCGGCTCGCCGGTCAGCGTGATGGCCGGTCCGGTGTCGACCAGGACCCCGCCGTACTCCCGGAGCGCCTCGGCCACGACCCGGGCCTGCGGGCCGAGCGTCGAGATGTCCACGTCGTCGCGCAGCCGGAACCACGCCCCCATGGGCGGCGCGTCCGGGTTCGCCGACCGGCCGTCGCTGCGGTGCGCCGGCCAGATGGGGCCGTCACCTCGGATCTCGGGCATCGTCAGCCCGATGGCGTGTCGGACCCGGCCGCTCGCCACCTCGTCGTAGCGGACCAGACCGGCGAGCATGGACACGCCGGCGGCGTTCGCCGATCCCTCGGGTCGGTCGTTGCTGCGCAGGTCGAAGGTGACGATCGCATCCGCGTACCACTTGTTGAATGGCCGGGCCGTGTCGTTCTCACCGGGTGGCTGCACGTTCAACAGCTCACGGGTCCGACAGGTGCTCGTGTCGACCAGCAGCAGGTGCTTGTCCCACTCGCGCCCGGGCCACCCCTCGAACCGGGGCGCCTCCGGCATGGGCACATCGGCGCCGTCGGAGAAGTAGAGGTACGCCGCCGAGACCATGAAGTCCGTCGGCGTCGAGGTGGTCGGGTCGACCAGGTTGAGCGGGTAGCCCCGGCGCGTGCCGTTGAACACGGTGCTCGAGAACCCGTGACGCAGCGCCGTGTCGGGACCGATCGCCGCGACCACCCGGTCCGAGTCCGGCGACACCGGCAGGCCGGTGATCGGCGTGTTGAACGAGTGGTCGGGCGGGAACATCGGACAGGGCCCGATGCCCAGCCGCTGGCCCGGGGCACCCGACGGGACCGGGATGGTCGTCGCCCCCACGGCGGCGGCGCCGGTGCGCGCGTCCGGCTGGAAGGTCGGCACCGTCGCCGGCTCGTCGGTCGTGACCCGGGTCGTCGACGGGGTCAGGCCGACCTCGGTGGTCGACTCGCCCGACCCGCAGGCCGCCACCGCCACCGCGGCCGCCACCATCGGGAGCACCACGAAGCGGGGGATCCGCTGCCACGACGCGGACCGGTGCCGCCGCTCGTCCCGCCCGGATGCCACGGCGGCATGGTACCGGCGGGTCATTCAGGTCGCCCGACGCCCGGCACGCACCAAGTGGACGATCGCACCCGAACCGACCAGCAGGACGCCGGCCAGAACACTGGCGACCGGGAGCGAGACGGCCACCACCACGCAGCCCACCAGCCCGGCCGCCGACACCCAGCGGGGCCAGCGTCGCTCGTCCGCCGTCAGGCGCCACGCCGATGCGTTGGCGATGGCGTAGTAGGCGAGCACCGCGAACGAACTGGCGCCGATGGCCCCGCGCAGGTCGACCAGCAGGACGACGACGACCACGACCGCGGCCACGGCGACCTCGGCGCGGTCGGGCACACCGGAGCGGTCCGACACGTGGGCCAGCACCCCCGGCAGATCACGGCGGTCCGCCATGGCGAAGGTCGTCCGGCTCACACCGACCAGCAGCGACAGCAGCACCCCGAGGGACGCCACCGCCGCGCCCACCACGACGAGCGGTTCCAGCCCGGGCAGGCCGTGACGGACGACGTCGACCAGCGGCGCCGACGACGCCGCGAGCACCTCGGGCCCCACCGACGCGAGCGCCACCACCGCCACCACCGCGTAGACCGCGAAGGTGACGCCGAGTGCCACCGGCACCGCCCGGGGGATCGTCCGGGCCGGGTCCCGCACCTCCTCGCCCAGGGTGGCGATCCGGGCGTACCCGGCGAACGCGAAGAACAACAGACCGGCCGAACCCAGTACCCCCCGCAGCGACACCGGACCGACTCCCCCGGTCGGGGCCGGGCCGCCCAGCCCGCCGACCACGCCACCGGCCACGGCGGCGGCGAGTGCTGCGAACACCAGGACCAGCAGCACCTTGGTGGCCGTCAGGGTCCGCGACACCCCGAGCAGGTTGACCGCCGCCAGCACGACCACCGCCGCCGCACCCACCCACCGGGCCCCGGCCGGCCACACGTAGGCCCCGAACGTCCAGGCCATCGCGGCGCAGCTCGCCGTCTTGCCGACGACGAAGGCCCACCCGGCGACGAACCCCCAGCCCTCACCCAGCCGCTCCCGGCCGTACACGTAGGTCCCGCCCGACTCGGGGTGCACCGCCGCCAACTGCGCCGACGACAACGCGTTCGCCGTCGCCACCCCGGCGGCGAGCACCAGCCCGACGAGCAGCCACCATCCGGCCGTCGCCGCCGCCGGGCCGATCGCGGCGAACACCCCGGCCCCGACCAGGGCCCCGAGGCCGACGAGGACCGCGTCGCCGACGCCGAGCCGGCGCCGCAGTCGGCTGGGTGGGTCGGCAGTCATGC
>SXMI01000120.1 GCA_005777415.1 Actinomycetota bacterium
CGCTCGAACTGGGCATCGACATGGGTGCGATCGACGCCGTGGTCCAGGTCGCCTCCCCCGGGTCGGTCGCCTCGGGCCTGCAGCGGGTCGGCCGGGCCGGCCACCAGGTCGGCGCCCGCAGCCGGGGAACGATCTACCCGACGCACCGGGCGGACCTCCTCGAGTGCGCCGTCGTCGCCGAGCGGATGCGTACCGGGGCGATCGAGGCCACCCGGATCCCGGAGCGTCCGCTCGACGTGGTCGCCCAGCAGGTGGTGGCGGCCTGCGCGCTCGACGACTGGGAAGTCGAGGAGCTCTACCGACTCGTGCTCGGTGCGGCGAACACCTCGTCGCTGTCGCGGGCGGCCTTCGACGCGACCCTGGACCTGCTCGCCGGGCGCTACCCGTCCGAGGAGTTCGCCGAGCTCCGGCCCCGGTTGGTCTGGGACCGGGCGGCCGGGGTGGTGCGCGGCCGGCCCGGGTCGCAGCGACTGGCGGTCACCTCGGGCGGGACCATCCCGGACCGGGGGCTCGACGGGGTGTTCCTTGCGGACGGCACGCGGGTCGGCGAGCTCGACGAGGAGATGGTGCACGAGTCGCGGGTGGGCGAGGTGTTCCTGTTGGGTGCCTCCTCGTGGCGGATCGAGGACATCACCTTCGAACGGGTCGTCGTCAGTCCGGCGCCCGGCCGTCCCGGCAAGATGCCGTTCTGGCACGGGGACGGCCCCGGCCGGGCGGCCGAGCTGGGCCGGGCGCTCGGCGAGTTCGTGCGCCGCGTCCGCGGTCGCCCGGGTGACGAGGCCGTCGCCGGCCTCGAGGACGAGGCGTCGCTCGACCACCGGGCGCCCACCAACGTGGTGGCCTACCTCGAGGAGCAGGCGCAGGCCACCGGGGTGGTCCCCGACGACCGGACGGTCGTCGTCGAGCGGTTCCGCGACGAGCTCGGCGACTGGCGCGTCTGCATCCACTCGCCGTTCGGGGCGCGTGTGCACGCCCCGTGGGCGATGGTCGTCCAGGCCCGCCTGGCCAGGCACTTCGACGAGCTCGGCGGTGACGCCCTGGCCGTCGAGGTGCTCTGGGCCGACGACGGGATCGTGGTCCGTCTGCCGGAGGCCGCCACCGAGGTGCCCGTCGACGTGCTGTGCCCCGACCCCGACGAGGTCGAGTCGGAACTGCTCGCCGTGCTCCCGACGACCGGCGTGTTCGCCGCGCGCTTCCGGGAGTGCGCCGCCCGGGCGCTGCTCCTCCCGCGCCGTCGCCCCGACCGCCGGACGCCCCTCTGGCAGCAGCGGCAGCGGGCCGGCGACCTGCTCGCCGTGGCCTCCCGGTACCCGACGTTCCCGATCCTGCTGGAGGCGACCCGGGAGTGCTGCGCCGACACCTACGACCTGGCGGCGCTCCGCACCGTGCTCGCCGAGGTCCGGTCGCGCCGGATCCGGGTCGTGCCGGTGGAGACCGCGACGCCGTCGCCGTTCGCCCGCTCGCTCCTGTTCGGCTGGGTGTCGGAGTTCATGTACTCCGGCGACGCCCCGCTCGCCGAGCGCCGGGCCGCGGCGCTGACGCTCGACCAGGAGCTCCTCCGCGACCTGCTGGGGACCGAGGAGTTGCGGGAGCTGCTCGACGCCGAGGTCGTGGCCCGGGTCGAGGCCGAGCTGCAGTGGCTCGCCGACGGTCGTCGCGCCCGCCACCCGGAGGCGCTCTCTGATCTGCTCCGCACCGTCGGGCCGCTGCCGGTGGCCGACCTCGAGCTGCGCACCGAGGCCGACTCGGCCACGACCGCCGACTGGCTGGCGTCGCTCGTCGCCGCGCGTCGGGCGATCGTCGTGCCGCTCCTGGGTGTGCCGCACGTGGCGGCCGCGGCCGACGCCGGTCGGCTCCGCGACGCACTCGGCGCCGTCGTCCCGGCGGGCCTCCCGGCCGAGGATGTGGCCGAGGCACCGACGGCGTTGGCCGACCTGGTGGAACGCCACGCCCGGACCCACGCCCCGTTCACGACCGCCGAGGTCGCCGCCCGGTTCGGCGTGGGCCGGGAGGTGGTCGACCTGGTGTTGCGGGAGCTGCGCGACCGGCGTCGGGTGGTCGACGGCGACTTCACCCCTGGTCGGGCCCAACCGGAGTGGTGCGACGTCGACGTGCTCCGGCGGATCCGCCGCCGTTCGCTCGCGGCGCTCCGGGCCCAGGTCGCACCCGTGGAGGCCGCGGCGTTGGGTGCCTTCCTGCCCGGGTGGCAGGGCGTCGGCGGCCACGGCACCGCGGCGCTGGCCGACGCCGTCGGGGCCCTCCAGGGTGCGGCCCTGCCGGCGTCGATCCTGGAGTCGGAGCTCCTCGCCGTCCGGGCGGGTGGTCCGGTGGGGGCGGCGCTCGACCAGTGGTGCGCCGCCGGCGACCTGGTCTGGCTGGGCGCCGGTTCGCTCGGGGCGGTCGACGGTCGGGTTCGGCTGGTGTGGCGCGACCGGGTGTCGGCGCTCGTCGACCCGCCGACGACGGTGGACGACGAGGACCCGTCGCCGCTGCACGATGCCATCCGGTGCCACCTGCGGGACCGGGGCGCATCGTTCTTCCCGGAGCTGCTCGCTGCTGCCGTGGCCGTCGGCGGATCGCCCACCCAGGACGAGCTGCTCGAGGCCCTCTGGGACCTGGTCTGGCGCGGTGAGGTGACCAACGACTCGCTCGTCCCGCTCCGTGCCCGGGTGTCCCGGGGGGCGGCCCGCCGCCGCAGCGGTCGGGGTCGCTCGGCGCCCAACCTGCGGAGCGTGCGCCGGGAGGGCCCGCCGGCGGGCGCCGGTCGGTGGTCGCTCACCGCCGGCCTCTTCGAGCCCTCGCCGTCGCCGACGGAGCGGTCGCTCGCCCGCGCCACGCAACTTCTCGAGCGCTACGGCGTGCTGACCCGGGAGATGCCCCTCGCCGAGGGCGTGACCGGCGGGTTCGCCGGCGTCTACCCCGTGCTGCGGACCATGGAGGAGCGGGGACAGGTGCGGCGC
>SXMI01000121.1 GCA_005777415.1 Actinomycetota bacterium
CATCACCCACTACCAGCGGCTGCTCGACCACCTGACCCCCGACGTCGTCCACGTCCTCGTCGACGGCCGGATCGTCGACAGCGGAGGACCCGAGCTGGCCGAACGCCTCGAGCGTGACGGCTTCGACGCCTGGCGGCAGCCGGCGTGAGCGAGGCCCTCGACGTCGACGCCATCCGCGCCGACTTCCCCATCCTCGCCGAGACCGTCCACGACCACCGGCTGGTCTTCCTGGACTCCGCCGCCTCGTCGCAGCGTCCCCGGGCCGTCCTCGACGCCGAGGAGCACTACGTCACCACCTCGCACGCCAATGTGCACCGGGCCGCGTACACCCTCGCCGAGCGCGCCACCCTCGCCATGGAGTCGGCCCGCCGGCGCATCGCCCGGTTCGTGGGGGCGACCGACCCCGACGAGATCGTCTTCACCAAGAACGCCACCGAGTCGCTGAACCTGGTCGCCCGGTCCTGGGGCACCGCCAACCTGGGGCCCGGCGACGCCGTGGTGCTGAGCATCGCCGAGCACCACGCCAACATCGTCCCCTGGCTGCAGCTCGCCGAGTCGATCGGGATCGAGCTGCGCTGGATCCCGCTCGGCGACGACGGCCGGCTCGACCTGTCCGGGATCGACGAGCTGCTCGACGGCGCGGCCCTGCTCAGCATCACCGCCATGTCGAACGTGCTCGGCACCATCCCCCCGGTCGCCGAACTGGCCGAGCGGGCGCACGCCGCCGGGGCGCTCGTCTGCGTGGACGCCTGTCAGTCCGTCCCCCACTCGGTCACCGACGTCACCGCCATCGGCGCCGACTTCCTGGCGTTCAGCGGACACAAGATGTGCGGACCGACCGGCGTGGGCGTCCTCTGGGCCCGGCGGGACCTCCTCGAGGCCATGCCTCCGTTCCTGGGGGGCGGCGGCATGATCCTGGACGTCCGCACCGACGGGTTCACCCCCGCTGCGGTCCCCCACCAGTTCGAGGCCGGCACCCCGCCGATCAGCGAGATCGTCGGCCTGGCCGCCGCGGTCGACTACCTGGAGTCGGTGGGCCTCGAGCGGATCCACGCGCACGAGGCCGAGCTCACCGCCTACGCGCTGCGCACCCTCCCCGACCGCTTCGGTGACGACCTCCGCCTGTTCGGCCCGACCGACACCGAGCACCGCGGCGGGCTCATCAGCTTCGCGTTCGCCGACATCCACCCCCACGACCTCTCCCAGGTGCTCGACCAGCACGGCGTCTGCGTCCGACCCGGGCACCACTGCGCCAAGCCGCTCATGCGGGTGCTCGGCGTGGGAGCCACCGCCCGGGCCTCGTGGTACCTGTACAACGACACCGACGACATCGACGCCCTCGCCGACGCCCTCGACGACGCCCGCCGCTTCTTCGCCATCTGAGACGCACCGGCGGACCGCGTGAACGGTGCGCCGATCGCGGTCAGACTGAGGCGGAGCGACCAGATCCAGCCACCCAGATCCACCAGGACGGACCACCAGCCCCCATGTCAGGACTCGAAGACCTCTACCGGGAGATCATCCTCGACCACTACCGCAGCCCGCGGAACCGTGGCGAGCTCCCCGTCCCTCCCGCCATCCGGACCGAGGGCCTGAACCCGCTCTGCGGCGACGAGATCGTCGTCTACCTGGAGCTCGACGACCCGTCGAAGGGCGACGACGCGACGATCACCGACCTGCGGATCGGCGGCCAGGGCTGCTCCATCTCGCAGTCGTCCGCCTCGATGATGTCGGCCGCCGTCAAGGGCCACACCGTCGGCGCCGCCCGGCACCTCACCAAGGCCTTCAAGTCCATGATGTCGATCCACGAGGGCGAGCTGGGCGGTGACGGCTCCGAGTCCGAGGCCGACGACGACGGTGTCGTCGCCCCGGGCGAGCTCCCGCTCGGCGACCTGGACGCCCTCAAGGGCGTCGTGAAGTTCCCGGTCCGCATCAAGTGCGCCACGCTCGGGTGGAACACCCTCCTGCAGGGGTTCGACGACGCCGGCGGCTGACCCGGCGTGAGCACTCCGCCCGACCGGACATCCGCGGCGCCGCAGCACGTGGTCCTGGTCCTGCTGGACTCGCTCAACCGCCACCTCCTCGGCTGCTACGGCGGCGCCGAGTTCGCCACCCCCAACCTGGACGCCTTCGCCGCCGGCGCCGTCCGCTTCACGGACCACCAGACCGGGTCGCTCCCCTGCATCCCGGCCCGCCACGACCTGCTCTGCGGGTCCTGGGACTTCCTGTGGCGTCCGTGGGGGTCCGTCGAGCTGTGGGAGTCGGCGATCACCGCACCGCTCCGGCGGGCCGGGGTGACCACCAAGCTGGTGTCCGACCATCCGCACCTCTTCGAGGCCGGCGGCGAGAACTACCACGTCGACTTCACCGCCTGGGACTACCAGCGCGGCCACGAGTCCGACCCGTGGAGGACCGCTCCCGACCCGTCCTGGCTCGGCGCTCCGTCGTTCCACCGGCCGCACATGCCCTACGACGACAGCCGCGGGTGGTTCCGCGACGAGGCCGACTTCCCCGGGCCCCGCACCATGTCCGCTGCGGCCCGGTGGATCACCGACGAGGCGCCCGCCGCCGATCGCTGGCTGCTCCTCGTCGACGAGTTCGACCCGCACGAACCCTTCGACACCCCCGAGCCCTGGGCGTCGGCGTACGACTCCGACTGGGACGTCGACCGCGACGGCCCCCACCTGGTCTGGCCGCCCTACGCGGTCGACGGCATCGCCTCCGGACAGCTCACCAAGCGGGAGGGCCGGCAGGTGCGGGCCCAGTACGGGGCGAAGCTGTCCATGATCGACCACTGGTTCGGCCGACTGCTCGACGCGCTCGACCGGACCGGCCGGTCCGACGACACGGCGGTGATCGTGTGCACCGACCACGGCCTCTACCTGGGCGAGGACGACCTCTGGGGCAAGCCGGGCACCTGGGTGCGCAACACGCTCGGTCACATCCCGTTGCTCGTCCGCTGGCCCGGTGCGACACCGGGGACCTGCGATGCACTCACCACCACCGTCGACCTGCACGCCACGATCTGCGAGGTATTCGGCGTGCAGGCCGAGCACCGCACGCACGGGCGGTCGCTCGTGCCGTTGCTCACCGGCGACGCCACCAGCCTTCGCGACCACGTGCTCAGTGGCGTCTGGGGCCGGGAGGTCCACCTGGTCACCCCGACGGTGCGCTTCGCCTGCGGGAGCGTCGGGGGCGACGAGCCACTGTCGATGTGGTCCAACCGGTGGTCCACCATGCCGGTCCACGCCGACGCCGACGGCGTCACCTGGCTGCCTGCACCCGACGACCGGGCGTGGCTGGACCGGATGCCCGGGTCCGACATCCCGGTGATCCGCCAGCCCTTCCGGGCCGGCGACCTGCTCCCCTTCTGGGCCTGGGGCTCGAGCGACGGCGACCACCTCGTCGACCGGATCGAGGACCCCGAGGAGCGCGTCGACCTGGTGGCCGCAGCGGGCGACGATCCGGCGACGCGCCGGGCCGTGGCCGAGGCGCGGGAACAGCTGCGCGACGCGCTCCTCGCCGTGGAGGCACCGGACGACCAGTTCGTCCGACTCGGCCTGACCTGACCGCCGGGCCCGGCGGGAACCGGGCACGGCGGGAACCGGGCACGGCGGCCCGGAACCCGGGGGTTGACATCGCACGGTGTCGCTGGTTGAATCGAACATACGTTCGCTCAGGGTCGTGCTTCCAGCACGGCTCACGTGGGTCCCGGACGGCTCGCAGCCTGCGCTGCCACTCCGACCGCCACTGCGGTCACGAACCCAGGAGCGCCGACGTGCGCGCACCCCCACCGGTGGACCGGCATCAGACCGATCCGCACGCACCGGACGCACCGGACGAGTTCGTGGACGAGTTGGTGGACGAGTTCGTGGACGCGTGGGCGGAACGGCGCGGACTGACGTCGACCGATGGCGTCGGCGCCGTGGGCGACGGCGACCTGCTGGATGCCGTCGGCCAGCTGCTCCGGGCCCAGCAGGTGCTCGACGCCGCACTCCTCACCGCCCTGGGTGCGCTCGACGCCCGGGGCACCACCTGGGCCGACTGCGGCCTGCGGACCGCATCGTGGCTCGGTGCCGAACACGGCCTGCCCCGCCCGGTGGCGACCCGGCTCACGGCGACCGCCCGAGCGGCACGGTCGTCGCTCGACCAGATCGCTCCGGCGGTGCGGGACGGCCGGATCACCCTGCACCACGCCGCCGTACTGGCCCGACTGGCGACGCCCCGGGTCGAGCCCGTCGTCAGGGCCTGCCAGTCCGAGCTGATCGGCCTCGCCGACGGGGTCCGGTTCGAACAGTGGACCCGTGAGGTGCAGGCGCTCGTCAGCGCGGCCGACCCGGACGGCGGCCACCGACCCGAGGGGGCCCGAGACCGAGCACGGCTGCGATCAGGACTGGGGGACTCGCTCCACCTCGATGCCACCTTCCACGGCGGCACCGCGCAACAGGTCCGGGCCGCGATCGACGACGAGGTCGAACGCCGCCACCGACGCCACCGGGAGCTCGCCAACGAGCACGCCGATCACCAGCTGCCCTCGCACGGCGAACTGGTCGCCGAGTCGCTCGCCGAACTGCTCCGGCGGGGCACCTCGACCCGGCCCGGGGCCCGTCCACCGGTCACGGACGCCATCGTCGTGATCCACGCCGGGGATCCGCTCGCCCAGGACGGTTCGCTCGGCGCCACAGCGGTCGGGATGACGCCGGACGGGGTGCGGCTCCAGGACGGCACCGTCCGGCAGCTGCTCTGCGACGCCGTGCTCCACCCCGTGGTGGTCGACTCGCTGGGGGTTCCGCTCGACCTGGGCCGCAGCGTCCGGGCGTTCAGCCCAGCCCAGCGACGCGCCGCCATGGTGCGGGACGGCGGCTGCGTGCACCCGGGCTGCGACGCCCCGACCACCTGGACCCAACTCCACCACCTGGACGAGGTCCGCCTCGGCGGCGCCACCGACCTCGGTCGATCCGCCAGCCTGTGCCCGACCCATCACGCCGTCTGGCACTCCCCCGGCTGGTCCGCCCAACTCCGTGATGACGGCCACCTGGACCTCACCACGCCCTCGGGCCGGCAGCTGGTCAGCCAGCGGCACGGGCGGCCACCGCCCGGACAGGATCGGCGGCCACCGCCCGGACAGGATCGGCGGCCACCGCCGCTTCAGTGACCGGCGAGCTCGTCCAGCCGTTGCGCGAACCGGACGTCCAGTTCGGTGATGCCGCCGGCGTCGTGCGTGATCAGGTCGACGGTGACGGTGGCGTACACGTTCGACCACTCGGGATGGTGGTCGATCTTCTCGGCGAACACCGCTGCGGAGGCCATGAACCCGAACGCGCACCCGAAGTCGCCGAAGGTGAAGACCTTGTGCAGCTTTCCCTCCACCACGTCCCAGCCGATCAGCGCAGCGAGCGCCTCGTCGAGCTGTTCGTCGTTGAGCGGACGTGGTCGCGCCATGCCGGGATCCTACGCGCCGCCGGCTGCGTACCCCTCGGCCTCGAGCCGCTCGACCAGCTCCGGCCCGCCGGTCTCCAGGATCCGCCCGTCGCCGAACACGTGGACGACGTCAGGGTGCAGTTCCTGGAGCAGTCGGTCGTAGTGCGTGATCGCCAGGACGCCCAGCGGGTCGGGTCCGCTCGTCGCCCGCTCGACCCGACGGGCCACGGCGCGCAGGGCGTCCACGTCCAGGCCCGAGTCGAGCTCGTCGAGCACGGCGATCCGCGGCTCGAGCACGGCGAGCTGGAGCGTCTCGTTGCGCTTCTTCTCGCC
>SXMI01000122.1 GCA_005777415.1 Actinomycetota bacterium
ACCCCGAGTTCACGATGCTCGAGTGCTACGAGGCCTACGCGGACTACCACGTCCACATGGAGCTGACCGAACAGCTCGTCGAGCACCTGGCCCTGGAGCTCTGCGGTTCGACCACCGTGACCTACGACGGCCGCCCGCTCGACCTGTCGGCGCCCTGGCGGCGGGGCACCCTGGCGGACCTGACCTCGGAACGCGTCGGCGAGGAGGTCTCGATCCACACGCCGGTGGACCGGCTCCGGTCGCTGTGCGCCACCCACGAGGTCCCCGTCCGGGACTCCTGGGGTCCGGGCAAGCTGCTCCTCGAGCTCTACGAGAAGACGACCGAGCACGACCTGTGGGATCCGACGTTCGTGACCGACTACCCGGAGGAGGTCTCGCCCCTGTCCCGGGTCCACCGCCGCGAGTCCGGCCTCGTCGAGCGCTTCGAGGGGATCGTCGTCGGCCGTGAGCTGTGCAACGGGTTCTCCGAGCTCACCGATCCGGACACGCAACGGGCGCGGTTCGAGGACCAGGCCGCCCAGAAGGACTCCGGCGACGACGAGGCGATGGCGGTCGACCACGACTACCTCCGGGCCCTCGACTACGGCCTGCCTCCGACCGTCGGGCTCGGGATCGGGATCGACCGCCTCGTGATGCTGCTCGCCGATGTGCAGTCGATCCGGGACGTCGTGCTCTTCCCGACGCTGCGTCCGGAGCCACACGATCACGGTGCAGACTGACGGGGTGCAGGATCCAGCGGCGGTCGGGTCGGACGTGACCGGCGAGCGGGTCGAGGTCACCGGCATCGTGAAGTCGTTCGACGGTGAGCGGGTGCTCGACGGCGTGTCCCTCTGCGTCGAGTCCGGCTCGACCGTGGCCCTGCTCGGACCGTCCGGCTGCGGCCAGACGACCCTGCTCCGCAGCGTCGCCGGTCTCGAGTTCCCGGACGACGGCACGGTGGAGGTCGGTGGCCGGTTGCTCAGCGGGCCCGGGACGCTCGTGCCTCCCGAGCAACGTCGGGTGGGCATGGTGTTCCAGGACTGGGCGCTCTTCCCGCACCTGAACGTGGCCCGCAACGTCGGATTCGGCCTGCCGCGCGCCGAACGTCGGTCCTCGGCCCGGATCGACGAGGCCCTCGAACTGGTGGGCATGTCCGGTTTCGCCGACCGGATGCCCGACACGCTCTCCGGTGGCCAGCAGCAGCGGGTCGCCCTGGCCCGGGCGGTGGCGCCGCGGCCCCGGGTGCTGTTGCTCGACGAGCCGTTCTCCAACCTGGACGCCACCATGCGGGTCCGTGTCCGCTCCGAGATCCACACCCTGCTCCAGGACCTCGGCGTCACGGCCGTCTTCGTCACGCACGACCAGGACGAGGCGTTCGTCCTCGGCGACCGGGTCGCCGTCGTCTCCGCCGGTCGGGTCGTCCAGCACGGCACCCCACAGGAGATCTACGAGCGGCCTGCCACCCCCTGGGTCGCAGGCTTCGTCGGCGATGCCGACTTCACGGTCGGCGAGGCGTCGGGGGCGACGGTCTCGACCCCACTGGGGGTGATCCCGCTGGCGGAGCCGGCACACGGCGAGGTCGACGTGCTCCTGCGACCCGAGCAGCTGTACCTCTACTCCGGTGATCGGGACGGGATGGCGGTGGTGGTGGAGCTCGTCGAGTATGTGGGGCGCGACACGACCTACCACGTGGTCTCCGACAGCGGGACCGCGCTCCGGGTCCGCTCCCCGGGTGCGCCGGCGTGGTCGCGGGGGGAGCGCGCCGTCGTGGTGCATCTCGGCGGGGTGACGACCTGCTTCCCCGCCGGGGCGATCGAGGGCGGTCCGTCCGGTGCGACGGCCGGGGCCCGGTCGTCGTCGTGATCGACCCGGCTCGTCTGGTTGCGCTGTGACGCTCTTCCTCGATCTGGACGGCGAGGAACGGTCCGTGGCCGAGGGGACGAGCATCACCTTCGGCCGCGATGCCGAGTTGGTCGTGGACGCCGACAACCGCTACCTCCACCGGGTGCTCGGCTGCTTCGTGAGCCACGGGGAGATCTGGTTCCTCCAGAACCTGGGTCGCTTCATCCCGCTCCGGGTCGACGACGCCGGTTCCGCGTCGTTCGTGCAGATCGAACCGGGGGACCAGGCCCCGGTCGGGTTCGAGGAGTTCGTCGTGAGGTTCCGCGCCGGCACGGTCGACTACCGGATCACCGGAGCGATGTCGGAGCCGACACCGCTCGAGCTCGGTCTGGTTCCTGCGAGCGACACCGCCGAGTTCGGTCTGGCCTCGCTCAACGCCGAGCAGCGTCTGCTCGTCCTGGCGCTCGGTGAGGGCCGGCTCCGGGGGCAGCCGGACTGGGTCGTGCGCATGCCGGCGAACCGTGAGGTGGCGGCCCGGTTGGGCTGGACGATCACCAAGTTCAACCGGAAGCTCGACCACCTCTGTCGGCGGCTCGCCGAGTCGGGGGTCGAGGGGGCGTTCGGCGACGCCGGCGACCTGGCCACGAACCGTCGCCAGGTGCTGGTCGAGCACGCCGTGGCCCGGCGACTGGTGACGGCGGCCGATCTGGCCGACCTCCCACCACCCTGATGGACGTTGTTAGGTGTGCTTGACATCTTGCCGTGAGGCTCGTTACCGTTCCGGCATGGCACACGAGACCACCGACCTGTCCACCACCCGCCGAGGCCGAACCCACCGAGGTCGATCTCGCCCAGGTCGAGCCCGCGTCCGCGGCCCGCTCGTCGCCGCCCTGGCGTCCGTCGCGGTGCTGGCCGGCGTCCTGTCCGCCTGCGGGGGCGAGGAGACCACGACCGGCGACGGCTCGACGCCCGAGGCGTCGAGTGGCCGGCTGGTCGTCTACTCCGGCCGCAGCGAGGAGCTGGTCGGCCCGCTGTTCGAGCGGTTCGAGCAGGAGACCGGGGTGGACCTCGACATCCGGTACGGCGAGTCGGACGACCTCGCTCTGGCCATCGAGCAGGAGGGCGATCGCGGTCAGGTGGACCTCTTCGTCACGCAGTCGCCCGGGGCCGTCGGGTACCTGTCCGCCGCCGACCTGCTCCAGCCGATCGACCAGGCGGTGCTCGACCGGGTCCGTCCGGAGGACCGCTCCGCCGAGGGCACCTGGGTCGGGCTGTCGGCCCGAGCCCGGGTCCTGGCCTACAACACCACCGAGCTCACGCCGGACCAGCTGCCGGACTCGGTGTTCGACCTGACCGATCCGGCCTGGTCGGGCCGGGTCGGCGTCGCCCCCACGAACGGGTCGTTCATCGACTTCGTCTCGGGGATGCGCCAGCTGGTGGGTGACGAGCGGACCGAGGCCTGGCTGGCCGGGATGGCGGCCAACGCCAGCCCCACCTACCCGAAGAACTCGGCCATCCTCGAGGCGGTCGTCCGGGCCGAGGTCCCGACGGGGCTCGTCAACCACTACTACCGGGAGGTTGCCGCCCAGGAGGACCCGAACCTGCCGGCCGCGAACCACTTCTTCCCGAACGGCGACCCCGGATCGATGTTGCTCGTGACCGCCGCGGCGGTCCCCACCTCGGCGGCCGATCCGGCCGGTGCGGCCGAGCTGATGTCGTTCCTCCTCTCCGACGAGTCCCAGAAGTTCCTGGCGGACGACGAGTTCGAGTACCCGTTGGCCATCGGCGTGGCGCCCCCGGGTTCGCTCCCGCCCCTCACCGACCTCCCCGTCACCCGGTTGGATCTCGACCGGCTGGGCGACGACCTCACGTCGACGATCGACATGATCCGGGCGAGCGGTCTGCAGGAGTGAACCACCGGGTGGCGTCGAGGCTGGGCGGCCTCGGGATCGCCGCGATCGGTCTGCTGTTCGCGGCACCGCTCGCCTACCTGGTCGTCCGGTCCGTGGGCGAGGCCGGCCGTCTGGGCGAGTTCATCGTGGCCGACACGACGCTCGTGCCGCTGGTCCGCACCGTCGTCCTGGCGGCGGCGGTCGGCCTCACGACGGCGGCCCTCGGGACCGCGGTGGCCTGGGCCACCGTCCGCTGCGACGTGCCCGGCAGACGGGTGCTCCGGGCGTTGGCGGTGGTCCCCATCGTGCTCCCCTCGTTCGTGGGCGCCACGGCGCTGCTCGCCGGGTTCGCACGTGGCGGTCTCGTGGCCGACCTGCTCGGCCCCCTCGGTGTCGACGGGCTGCCGCGCATCTCGGGTTTCTGGGGTGCGTGGTTCGTGCTGAGCCTGTTCACCTACCCGCTGGTGCTGCTGCCCGTGGCCGCTCGACTCACCGGCCTGCCTGCGTCGCTCGAGGAGTCCGGGCGTCTCCTGGGCGGGTCCCCCTGGACCGTCGCGCGGACCGTCGTGTGGCCCCAGGTCCGGAGCTCGGTCGCCGCCGGTGCGCTCCTCGTCGTGCTCTACACGATCAGTGACTTCGGCGTGGTCTCGCTCATGCGCTACGGGACGCTGACGCAGCAGATCTACCTCGCCAAGCTCGACCCGACCGCCTGGCTGCCCCTCAGCCTCGTGCTGGCGGCGCTCGCGTTGATCGTGACCGCGGGCGAGCGGCTCACCGTCCGCCGGGAGGCCCGTCGACCGCTGGTCCGGGGTCCGGCGGCATCTGCGGTCCGACTCGGCCGCTGGCGGTGGCCGGTCGCCGGGATGCTGGCCGCGCTCGTCGCCGTGGCGGTCGTCGGACCGCTGGCGGTCCTCGCCTCGTGGGTCGTCCGTGGTGCCACCTCGGGTTCGGAGGCCGTCGCCCTTCGGCTCGACCCCACGGATCTGGTCGGCCCGGCGGTGAGCACGGTCACGACCAGCACCGCCGCGGCCGTCCTCGCCGTCGTCCTGGTCCTCCCCGTGGCGAGGTCCCTCGCCCGGGGCCACCAACGGACCGCGCCGGTCGCATCGGTGCTCGTCGTCGCCGGATACGCGCTCCCCGGGCTGGTCGTGGCCCTCGCGCTGGTGTTCTGGTCGCTCTCCTCGGACCTCGGTGCGGTCCTCTACCAGACGGTGCCCCTGCTCGTGCTGGCCTACGCGCTCCACTTCGGCGCCCAGGCCATGCGGGGCGCGACCGTGGCCACGGAGTCGGTCCCCGACCGCCTCGCCGACGCCGCCCGGAGTCTCGGGGCCCGACCGTGGCGTCGATTCCGCTCGGTCGAACTGCCGCTGCTCATGCCCGGCCTGCTCGCCGGCGCCGGTCTGGTCGTCGTGTCGGCCATGAAGGAGCTGCCGGCCACACTCCTGCTCGCACCGGCGGGGTTCTCGACGCTGGCGACGAGCATCTGGAGCGCGTACGAGTTCGGTTCGTACGCGCAGATGGGCCTGGACGCCCTGGTGCTGGCGGCGGTGTCCGGGGTGATGACCTGGCTGGTCGTCCTCCGTCGCGCCGAGAGCACCTGAGTCCCCGCCGCTACCCTGACCACGTGGCGAGCGTGGTGGGCAGTCCGTCGATCGACGGCGTCGAACTGCTGGAGGTCATCGGTCGGGGCGCGTCGAGCGTCGTGTACCGCGGCCGTCAGGTCCGATTCGACCGTCCCGTGGCGGTCAAGGTCCTCGACCTGGCCGGCCAACCCGAGCTGGTCGCCCAGCTCTACCTGAACGAGTGTCGGACGGTCGGGCGACTCGCGAGCCACCCGAACATCGTCACGGTCCACGACGGCGGTCTGTGCGAGGACGAGCGCCCCTACCTGATCATGGAGTACCTGGGGGGCGGGACGCTCGGTGACCTGGTCGCGGACGGGAACCCGCTGCCGGTCGAGCGGGTGCTGCGACACGGCGTCGAGCTCGCCGGGTCCCTGGAGTCGGCGCACCGCAACGGGATCGTCCACGGCGACGTCAAGCCGCAGAACATCCTGCTGGGTCGTTCGGGTCAGGCGGTGCTCAGCGACTTCGGCATCGCCCGGATCGCCGCCGGGACGACCAGCCGGAGCCTCTCGGTGTTCACCCCCCTGCACGCCGCACCCGAGATGTTCGACGGTGAGCGGGTCACCCCGCAGGCCGACGTCTACGGACTGGGCTCGACGCTCTTCCAGTTGCTCGACGGACGATCTGCCGTCGGCGAGCCGGACGAGAGCCCGCTCGTGATCGTCCGGCGGGTCGCCCTCGACGAGCGCCGCTCCCTGGGGCGGCCGGACCTGCCGGACGGTCTGGCCGAACTGGTGACCGCCATGATGGCGACCGCACCGGCCGACCGCCCCGACACCGCTGCGGACGTCGGTGAGCGACTCCGCGGGATCCAGTCGGACCTCGGCGTGACCCCCACCGGCATGGTCGTCTTCGACGAGGTGGCCGAGGTTCCGGACCGCCCACCCATCCGGGTCGCCTCGCCCGCCACCGAGCCGGCCAACCAGACCATCCCCCCGGTCGACCCTCGGCGGCCCGGGGTGGCCCGCCTCGTGACGACCGTGGCGGTGCTCGCGTCACTCGCCCTGCTCATCGGCATCGGCTGGGCGCTCGTCCG
>SXMI01000123.1 GCA_005777415.1 Actinomycetota bacterium
CCAGACCGGCATGCGGCCGTGCGGCACGCTCGGATAGAGGCGGAGCACGTCGGCGACCGTGAGGTCGGCCTCGATCGAAGTGACGACCGGCCTCGGCGTGAGCACCTGCGAGACCGGGATGTCGTCGAGCCGGACGGCGTTGGCGACGAGATTGCTCTCGGCCTGCGTGATCTTGCCCTCGCGGGCGGCGGCCTGGGCGAGGCTGCCGATGTCGGCGTCGGCGCGGTCCACGCCGGGCTCCTCCGGCGGGGCCAGCGAGTCATGCAGCTTGCCGAGCATGCGGAGCATCTTGGCGGCGCCGCGCACGAGCGGGAGGGAGGAGGCGATGCGGGGGGCCAGCGCCACGCGGAAGTGCATGCCGAGCTTGCGCGGGAGCATGATCGTGAGCCACGCCATGAAGAACGAGACCGCGATGACGCCGAGCACCGTGACGAGGGCGTAGGCCCAGCTCTCGCCGACGCGCGGCAGGAAGCGGACGCCGACGAGCACGCCGCCCAGCAGGGCGCTCATGCCGACGAAGGCGGCGGACAGGACCTCGAAGGCGGCGAGGGTGTTGCCCTGGTCGCCGCGGCAGCGTTCGAGCGCGACGGCGGCGGTGGCCTGACGACGGCGGAGATCCTCGAGTTCGGCGTGCGAGAGGGCCGAGACGACCCCGGCGACGAGGGAGATCCCCGCCGCGCTCCCGCTGCGGACCGAGACGGCGATCGACGGGCTCGACCTGCCCACGAACGCCGAGTTCGCCCCGGACGGACGGGTCTTCATCGCCGAGAAGTCGGGGATGATCCGCACCTGGGACTCGATCACCGACCCGACACCGACGGTCACCGCCGACCTGCGACCACTCGTGCGCAACGTCGGCGACCAGGGCCTGCTCGGACTGGCCGTCGACCCCGACTGGCCGAGCCGGCCGTTCCTCTACACGCTCGCATCGTTCGACTCGACCGGGCAGTGGGGCGACGGTTGCCCCAGCCCGTGGCCGGGCTACGGGGTGGACGGATGCGTGAGCGGTGGGCGGATCGACCGTCTGACCATCGACCCGCAGGGCCGGATGGTGGGCACACCGATGACACTCGTCGACGACCGGTGGTGCATGCAGTTCAGCAGCCACCACGTCGGCGACCTCACCTTCCTGTCCGACGGGACGCTCCTCGCCTCGGCCGGAGAGGGTGCGGCCTGGTGGGACGCCGACTACGGACAGAAGGGGGGAACCGGTGGAGCACCCCCGAACGCGACGCCGGCCAACCCCTGCGGCGACCCGCCCGGGGGCGCCGGACAGCGTCCGGGTCCGTCGACGGGCGAGGGTGGCGCATTCCGGTCCCAGGACCTGCTCACGCCCGGGGACCCGACCGGCTGGAACGGTGCGCTCGTCCGCCTGGACCCGGACACCGGTGCCACCCCGCCCGACAACCCGCTCGTCGGCCGGGGCGTGGCCGACGACGACGCGCTCGTCGCCCACGGGGTCCGCAACCCGTTCCGCCTGGCCGTCCGGCCCGGCACGGACGAGGTGTTCGTCGCCGAAGTCGGCTGGACGGCCTTCGAGGAGATCGATCGGACGGACGCCACCGACGACGTGGTGGACAACTTCGGATGGCCCTGCCGTGAGGGTCCGGCCGACCAACCCGCGTTCCAGAACCTCCGGTCGCCGGTGTGCGCCGCCCTGGCCGGCGGCGGTGCGCCGTCACGACCGGTCGACCCCTGGTTCTCGTACTTCCACGGCAACACCGGCCGCTCGATCTCCGGACTCGCGTTCGTCCCCGACGGCCGGTACGCCGGGGACCTGGAGGGTTCACTGCTGTTCGCCGACTTCGTGCAGGGTTCCATCTGGTCGGCGCACGTGCTCGACGACGGCGCCCGCCACGACCACCCGCCCACGCCAGTGGCGGCCGACATCACCGCCGTCGATCTGGAGGCCGCTCCCGACGGCTACGTGTACGCGGTCGACATCGCCCGAGGGGCACTGGTCCGTCTGGTCGACCGACCGTCGGGACCGGTCGCCCGGATCAGCACCGATCGCCTCGACGGACCGCTGCCGCTCACCGTCCGCTTCGACGCCTCGGCATCGAGCAGCCCCTCGGGCGAACCGCTCACGATCGACTGGGACCTCGACGGCGACGGCGAGTTCGACGACGCAACCGGCCCGCAGGCGATGCGGACCTACACGCAGGCGGTCAACGTCGACGCCTCGGTGCGGGTGCGGACGTCGTCGGATCCGTCCGTGGCGAGCGTGCGCCTGTTCCCGGGCAACACACCACCGGTGGCCGATCTGCAGGTCACCGGTCCCGAGCGCTGGTCCGTCGGCGACCAGATCGGCTTCACGGTGCTCGGGTCCGATCGGGAGGACGGGACCGTTCCCGTGGCCCGGCGGAGCTGGGCCGTCGACCTGCACCACTGCGCCGACGACACCGACTGCCACGTCCACCCGGACTTCTCGGGCACCGGCTCTGCCGGGTTCAGCTTCACCACCCCGGAGCACGAGGCGCCGTCCTTCCTGGTGCTGCGTGGCTCGGTGCGCGACTCGCGGGGCCAGCAGGCCACCGTGGAACGGCGGTTGGACCCGGCCACCGTCCGGCTCTACGTGGACAGTTTCCCCGTGACCGCCGCGAGCGTCACGGTGGGCGGTGTCACCCACCGCACCCCGAAGGGGGTCGAGCTCATCCGGGGGTCGACCGTGGTCGTGTCGACGCCCTACCGGCAACAGCCCGGGCTGGTTCCCCTGACGTTCGAGTCGTGGTCCAACGGGAGGCCCCGCGCCCACGAGTTTACCGTCACGGAGAACACCACGCTGGTCGCGTCCTTCAGCCTCCGGTAGACGGTCAGTCGGTCAGCGACGGACACTGCGCCTTGAGCGCTGCGCCGACCTGCTGGGTGGCGTCGTCGTACTCCGGGGTCTGCAGCGCCTGGTACTGCGTCTGGAACTCCTGTTGGTTCCGTGTCTCGCCCAGCTGGACCAGCAGGTCGATCACCGCGGTGTTCCGCTGGCTGTAGAGCTCCAGCGCCTGCGCCGGG
>SXMI01000124.1 GCA_005777415.1 Actinomycetota bacterium
CTGTCCTTCACGACCCGGGAGGCACCCCTCACCGAGGAGCCCGACCAGTACCTGGTCTCAGCGGTCGTGCCCGCCGACTGGCGGAGCGATCAGGCGAGCGGACTCAGCGTCACCGGAGGTTCGGGTACGCCCCAGTTCGGGATCTTCGACCAGATGACCTTCCGGGCCACCTGCGACGGCTCCTGTGAGCCCAAGGACTGGGAGGCAGAACTCGGGGACATCACCGAGCGCTTCCAGGGCTACACCAACGTCCAGGAGGGGCCGGTGGAAGGTTCCGACGGCCGGGTCATCACCTTGGACGCACCGACCGGCGGCGTCACCGGGGTCGTCCAGCGCTGGGACGACACCGCAGCCCGCTACTTCGAGTGCACCGTCGAGCTCGACTCGGACAACGCGTCGCTGCTGCCCGCGTTCCTGACGGCGTGCGAGGCCTCCCGACCGGGGTGGATCCCGGTCAGCTGACCGCCACGTACCGGCCTCGGTCGTCCTGTCGGACGGCCGAGGCCGAGACCATCGGGTCGTGCGTGAACACGACCCGGACACCCCGGGCCACCACGTCGGCGAGGAACGCCGACTTCTCCTCCACCACCAGTTCGGGGAACCGGTCGTAGCCCATCGTGATCGGGACGTGCACCCAGGGCACGCCCGGCACCAGGTCCGAGGCGTAGACGACCGGACCGTCGGCGGTGTCGAACTCGGTGAGCAACAGGCCCGGGGTGTGCCCGTCGGAGGCGCGGAACCGGTAGCCGTCGCCGAGCGTGGACGACCGCGGACCGTCGACGAGTTCGACCCGGCCGGTCGCCTCCAACAACCCCGGTAGCTCCGGGATGAACGAGGCCCGGTCCCGGGGTGTGGGCGACACGGCCCGCTCCCAGGCGGCCCGGCCCACGACGTAGGCGGCGTTGGGGAACACCAGCTCCGGTTCCCGATCGGGCTCCCAGGCCCGCAGCACCCCGCCGGCATGGTCGAAGTGCAGGTGCGACAGCACGACCACGTCGACGTCGTCGGGACCGACACCCCGCGCCGCGAGCCCGAGGAGCAGCACGTGACGGTCCTCACCCACCCCGAAGCGTTCGCGCTGCTCCGGAGGGAAGAACGCACCCACGCCCGCCTCCAGGAGCACCACTCGCCCCGACTCCTCCTGGATCAGCACCGACCGGGTGGCCAGCGGGATGGTGTTCCGCTCGTCGACGTCGACCCAGCGCTCCCAGACGGCCCTGGGTGCGTTGCCGAACATGGCGCCGCCGTCGAGTCGCTGGGAGTTGCCCTCGACCGTGGTCCACCTCCGTCCGATCACCTCCACACGGTGGCAGATCAGCGACCGGATCGACCACCTGTGCCCCGAGCCACGTCACCGACCCGGATGTGGCTGTCACCGGGGCGCGCGAGGATGCATCGACCACAGTGGTGCCCTGCGGGCATCGCCCAGAGCACCACCGGGAGAGGGCCGTGAGCGGAGCATCGACGACACCACCGCGGGTCGTGACCGACCGGCACGTCGGGGCGGTCCTGGCCGCCGCGGCCGGGGACGCGCTCGGCGCCGGCTACGAGTTCGGCCCGCCACTCCCCGACGACGAACCGGTGTACCCGAAGGGCGGAGGCGGCTTCGGGTGGGCGCCCGGCGAGTGGACCGATGACACCCAGATGGCGGCGTGTGTCCTGGCGGTGCTGGCCGACGGATCGGCGGACGTCGAGCGCATCGGTGCGTCGTTCCGGGAGTGGTTCGGGAACGGCCCGGCCGACGTCGGCGTCCAGACCAGCGCCGTGCTCTCCACCGCCGGCGACCTGATGGCCGTCTCGCAGGCGTTCGCCGACGCACACCCCGACGGCGCCGCCGGGAACGGGTCGCTCATGCGCACCTCGCCCGTCGCGCTCGCCGCTCCGGGTGACCCCGAGCTGATCGCCGAGCTGGCTGCGGGCATCTCGGCGCTCACCCACGCCGACCCGGACTGCCAGGACGCCTGCGTCCTCTGGAGCGTCGCGATCGACCACCAGGTCCACCACGCCCCCGGGAGCGACCTGCCGTGGTCGTTCGCCGACGCCGTCCGTGTCGGCCTCGACCAGCTGCCGGTCGGTCGGCGGGACCGCTGGGCCGCCCTGATCGACGAGGCCGCCACCTCCTCACCCCGGGAGTTCCGGCGCAACGGCTGGGTGGTCCACGCCTTCCAGGCGGCGCTGGCCGCAGCCTGCGACACGCCCGTCCCCGCCGGGCCCGACCCGGCCGCCCACCTGCAACTGGCACTGGAGGCAGCCGTCCGGTGCGGCGGTGACACCGACACGGTCGCCGCCATCGCCGGAGCCCTGCTCGGGTCGCGGTGGGGGGCGACGGCCGTGCCGTCGTCGTGGCGACGCATCCTCCACGGCCACGCCGCCGCGCCCACCCCCCGATTGAACGCCGGGGACCTGGACGCGCAGGCCCGACTGGCGGCTGCCGCCGGGCGACCGGACCCTCACGGATGGCCCGGACGGGCATCCATGATCGACCACTACCTGGCGCTGCCGGTCCCACCGCCGGGTCGCCACGCCGAACTGCACGGCGTCCGGTTCGGCGACGTCGTCACCCTTGGACCGGCGCTGCAGGACGGCATCGACTCCGTCGTGTCGCTCTGCCGGATGGGCACCGACGACGTGCCGCCCCACGTCGACCACCTGGTGGTCGGACTCCACGACACCGAGCCCGAGGACAACCCGAACCTGGTCCTGCTCCTCGAGGACGTCGCCGACCACATCCAGTCGCAGCACTCCAGCGGCCGCCGGGTGTTCGTCCACTGCGTCGCCGCCGAGAACCGGACGCCCACGGTGGCAGCGGCCTGGCTCACCCGCCACCACGGCCACCATCCGGACGAGGCGCTCCACATCGCCGGCGAACGGCTCAACCCGCCCCGGATGTTCCTGGCCGACGGTGTGCGGGCGGTCCGGCCCGGGGCGAGCGAACCGGCACCGGACTGACCGGTCGCCGACCGTCACGGGTCGAGCCGGGCCGAACCGCGAGACGGTTCAGGTCCGGTTGGACGATGGCGCACTCACGGGACGCACACTCCCGGCGACCAGGATCGACCCCAGCAGCGCTGCGGTCGCGAGTCCGAACGCCGTGACGCCCAGCGGGATGTGCCAGGAGGCCGCCAGCGAGCTGTCCCGGCCGACGTAGCCCAGCCCCGTCTGGAAGAACAGCAACAGGGCGAGCAGCGCATCGAGCGAGAGCACCCAGACCGGCACCTTGGCGAGCAGCGCCAGGAACGCGGCCACCACGGCGACGGCGAACGTGGCGTTGCCCACGAAGCCGTGGACCGTGATGCTCGCAGTCCCGAACAACGACTGTCCGGCGAGCATCGCCTGGACCAGGATCAGGACGACCACCACGA
>SXMI01000125.1 GCA_005777415.1 Actinomycetota bacterium
GGTCCGGCCATCGAGGTCTCCGGGGGCTCCGCCGCCAACACCATGGTCGGCGTGGCGTCGTTCGGCGGTGCGGCGCAGTACCTGTCGCGGGTTCGTGACGACCAGCTCGGTGCCGTGTTCGCCCACGACCTGCGGGCCTCGGGGGTCGGCTTCGACGTGCCCCACGCCCAGCACGGTCCGTCCACCGGCTGCTGCTTCATCGTCGTCACCCCGGACGCCGAGCGGACCATGAACACCTACCTGGGGGCGTCGGTCCACTTCGGCCCCGGCGACGTCGACGAGGCGGTGATCGCCGCGGCGCAGGTGCTGTACCTGGAGGGGTACCTGTTCGACACCCCCGAGGCCCAGGAGGCGTTCCGGACCGCGGCCCGCCACGCCAACGCGCACGGCACGAAGGTGGCCGTGACGCTGTCGGACGAGTTCTGCGTGGAGCGCCACCGGGACGCGTTCCGGGCGCTGATCGGCGACCACGTCGACCTGGTGTTCGCCAACGAGGCCGAGATCACCTCGCTGTTCGAGGTGGACGAATTCGACGCCGCCGCCGAGCGGCTCCGCCACCACGGGAGCGTCGCCGCGTTGACCCGTGGCGCCGCCGGGTCGGTCGTCGTCACCGAGGACGACCTGGTCGAGGTGCCGGCCGAACCGGTCGACGAGGTCGTGGACACCACGGGTGCCGGCGATCTCTACGCGGCCGGGTTCCTCCACGGGTTCAGCACCGGGCTCCCGCTCGAGGTGTGCGGCCGACTCGGTTCGATCGCCGCGGCCGAGGTCATCTCGCACCTGGGGGCGCGTCCGCTGACCTCGCTGCGGGATCTGGCGGGCGACCTGCTGCCGTGAGCGACGGCGTCCCGCCGACCGGGAGCGCGGCGCTGGCGGCGCGCATCGACCACACGGTCCTGGACCCGGCCGCCACCGACGAGCAGCTCGCCCACGCCGTGGGCGTCGCCGTCTCGGCGGGGTGCGCGTCGTTGTGCGTGGCCCCGGTCTGGGTCCGCTACGCCGTCGAGGCGGTCGGCGGTCGGATCCCCGTGGCCTCGGTGGTCGGGTTCCCGCACGGGACCTCGCTGAGCTCGACCAAGGCCCACGAGGCCGCGTCGGTCGTGGCGCTCGGTGCGAGTGAGGTGGACGTCGTCGCCGACCTGTCCGCAGTCGCCGCCGGTGACCTGGTCGCCGTCGCGACCGACATCGCGCAGGTGCGCGCGGCCGTGCCCGACGTCGTGGTGAAGGTGATCCTCGAGACGGCGCTGTGGTCGCCGGCCGTCGTGCGCGCGGCGGCCGGGGCGGCGCTCGACGGAGGTGCCGACATGGTGAAGACGTCCACGGGATTCCACCCGGCGGGCGGCGCCACCGTCGAGGCGGTCGAGGTGCTCCGGGAGGCGGTGGGCGCCCGGGCCGGGGTCAAGGCCTCGGGCGGGATCCGGGACCTGGCCACGGCGCTGGCGATGGTCGACGCGGGCGCCGACCGGCTCGGCTGCTCGGCCACCGAGCAGTTGCTCGCCGAGTACGACTGAGACCGACGGGTCGCCCCCGCCGCTGCGGCGGTCAGGCCGCGCGTCCGCACGCGGTCACGACGGGCACCAGGTGCTCGAGCGACCGGGTCCCCGAGTCCAGGACCTCCTGGTGGTCGATCCGGTCGGTCAGGCCGGCGGCGGGGTTGGTCACGAGCGACACGCCGGCGACCTCGGCGCCGAGGTGGGCCGCCGCGATGGCCTCGAGCACCGTCGACATGCCGACCAGGTCGGCACCCAGCGCGGCGAACGCCCGGATCTCGGCGGGGGTCTCGAACTGCGGACCCACCAGCCCGGCGTAGATCCCCTCGGGCAGGCCCCCGACCTCGTCGCGGACCGCCGATCGGATCCGGGACGAGTAGAGGTCGCAGAGGTCCACGAACCGGTCGTCGGGGTCACCGACCGCACCCGTTCCGATCAGTGGACTGGTGCCGGTGAGGTTCAGTTGATCGGCGAGGAGCACGGCGGTGCCGACCCCGAACTCCGGTCGGATCGACCCGGCCGCGTTCGTCAGCACCACGGTCCGGGCGCCGGCGAGCACGGCGACCCGGACGGCGTGCACGACGTCGGTGGCGTCGTGGCCCTCGTAGAGGTGGCATCTGCCCGCCACGACCAGCGTGTCGGTCCCGGCGATCCGGACCGATCGCAGATCCCCGGCGTGTCCGCTCACGGTCGGCTGCGGCCACCCGGGCAGGGACGCGACGGGCAGTCGACCCGCCGTGGGGCCCAGCAGGTCCGCCAGGCCCGCCCAGCCGGTCCCCAGCACCACGGCCACGGGGTGCTCGCCCAGTTCGTGGACGACCCGCCGGGCATGGTCCCGCAGCCCGTCCCAGACCTGATCGTTCCCGGCTCGCCGCATCGGCGCAGTCTGGCAGCCGCCAGCGACGGGAGCGGGTCTCGCCGTGCCGTCCGGGGGAGCCGTCGGTAGCCTTCAGGAGTCGCCGGGTTGGTCCCGGTCGACGCGTGAGGAGCACCGGGGCGAACGTGCGGACCATCGAGCGACCGAGCGCGACGCCGGCCGGCCCGCCCGCGCCCGGCGGGAAGCCCACCGGGTCCCGGCGTGGCGACCTCCTGGCCCTCGTCCTGGGCCTGCTCGGGCTCCCCGTCCTCGCCTTCGCGGTCCTGTCCCGATGGGGAGTGATCGCGGCCCTCTTCCTGCTCTTCCTGGCGTCGCTCGGGATCTTCGCGGCGCGCAAGGGGTTCCTGTTCGTCGAGATGGTGGGGTTCCTGATCCACTTCGACGGCATCGGGCTCGGGCCGATCCGGGCGGGTCGGATCCTGGCGGCGGTGGCGCTGGGCGTGGTCCTCTGGAAGCTGGTCGTCGAGAAGTGGCGTCCGCCCGCCATCCCGGTCCGACACTGGCTGCCCCCGATGGGCGTGATCGTGGTCGCCGTCGCCAGCGGCGCCTGGGCGGCCGAGGCGGGTCAGTGGCTGTTCCAGATGGGCCTGCTGGGCCTGGCCGTGGCGTTGTTCAGCGTGACCGGACTGCTCGTGGACAGCCACGACAAGGTGATGCGCTACCTGCGGGCGTTCTGGATCGGGGGACTCTTCGGGGCGGCGAACGGTGTGGTCTCGCTCTTCCTCGGTGGTCGATCCGAGGGCTTCGGCGGGGACCCCAACTACTTCGGCCTCCTCCAGGCGTCGATGATCCCGCTGACGATCTACTACCGGCGCAACGCCCGGACCCCGCGCGAGAAGCTCATCTACTCGTTCGTCCTCGTCTACGTGTTCGCCGCGGCGGCGGGTGCGGGAAGCCGCTCCGGGGCCCTCGGGGCCGCCCTCGCCCTCGTGGCCGCCATGGTGACCAGGCCGGGGCTGTCCTCGGGTCGTCGGATCCGCACCGGTGTGATCGCCGTGCTCTGCGGTGGTGGGGCGTTCCTCGCCCTGTTCTTCCTGAATCCGGCGAACGCGGCCCGGGGCTTCGGTGACCGGGGGGCCGGTCGCCTCGACTTCTGGACCACTGCCGTGAGCCTGGTCGAGGACCAACCCCTGTTCGGCTACGGGTTCGGTCAGCTGAAGGTGCTGATCCCCCAGAACCTGGCGTCGACCCCGGGGGTCCAGGAGCTCGACGAGGTCCGTACCGAGGTGTCCTCGCACAACACGTTCCTCGACATCATGGGCGACCTGGGGGTGGCCGGTCTGGTCTGCTGGGTGTCGATCTTCGTGGTGACCATCATCGGGTTCCTCCGACCTCGCTGGGCCCAGGTCCGGGAGATCTCCATGACGATGGCGGTCATGATGGTTCCCATCCTCTCGGGGATGATGCTGCTGCCGTTGTTGAACAACAAGCTCGCCTGGAGCCTGATCGGACTCTCCGCCGCGCTGCAGGTGCCGTCGAAGGGTGCCCGGTGGCGGGGGTACGCCTCGGCCGAACGTCGACGCCGAGCGGTCCCGGCGGGTTCGGTGCCGTCGGACCTCACGGATCCGGACGCCACCGACGGTCCGGTCGATGATCGCCCGCTCCCGGTGCTGGCGCCCCGACCGGGCCGACCGCCCACCGTGCACCCGTTCGAGCCCGAGACCTGGACCTCGCCGGCGCTGGCCCGCTGGGACCTGCGCATCTCCCAGCGGTTCCGCCGGCTCATCGTCGCAGGCGGTCTGGCCGGAGCCGTGGTGTTCGCCACGGTGGCGTCCTCGCTCCCGCCGCAGTACGTGGCCAGCGCCGGCATCGTCATGCCCGGCCTCGAGGACTCGGCCGGGTCCCGCCGGATCGTCGTGTCCGAGGAGGCGGTCCAGGGCATCCATGCGATCGTGAACTCGGGTGCGTACGCCCAGGCCCTGCAGCGCCTGTCCGGGGTCGACCTGACGATCCCCCAGGTCGAGGACCGGGTGGACGTGCTCCGGCCCGACTTCACGGCGTACATGGACATCCGCTTCACCGACAGCGACCCGGCGGTCTCCGAGCAGGTCCTGCCCCATCTGGTCGCAGCGCTCGACGAGGTCATCGCCGAGGGACGGCGGGCGTCGGTCGACCAGGTCGCCGACGAGGTCCGGCCCGTCTTCCCGGGGGAGCAGCGCTTCTACACCGGTGCGATCTACTACCCGGTCTCGGAGGAGGCGTTCGTCGAGCTGGTACCGAGACCTGTGGCCTGGATCGGCATCGTCGGCGCCATGACCGGAGCGCTCGTGGCGCTGGCGTTCGTGCTCTACCAGCAGCGGCGACCGAGGGTGAACAACGACGACGACCTCGACGCCGAGCTCGGGCTGTCGGTGTGGGCGCACGTCGCCCGGCTGGGTCGTCGGTTCGCGGCGTCCGCCGACCAGTTCGCCCAGGTGCCGGCGGCGGCACTCGACCGGTCGCCCGTCGACGAGGGCCTGCCGGTCGTCGGTGGCGCCGACCTCACCGGGGTCCGGCGACTCGTGGTGACGACGCCCCGTCCGGATCGGGCCGCCCGCGGACTCGCCGCCGGGGTCGCCGCGTCCCTGGCGGCGTCGGGGCAGCGCGTCGTGTTCGTCGACGCCCAGGTCGACCGCCCCGCGATCTCCTGGCGCCTGGCCCCGTTCCGTCGCCGCGGCCTCGTCCAGGTGTCGAGCGGCGAGCGTCCCCTGGGGTCCGTGATCCGCAGGGTGCCCCGGATGCTGCTGCCGGTCGCCGTTCGCCGCACCCTGGGACGGTCGGGTGACCTGCTCCGCTTCGTCCCGGCGGGCTGGGTCCGACCCGGTGACCAGCCGGTCGTGCGGCCGCAGGTCCTGGACCCGCTCGGTGACGACGTGGTCGTCGTCGTGCTCGCCCCGTCGCTCCTCTCCGGCGTGTCGGTCGGCCCCTGGCTGCACTGGGCCGACGCCTGTGTCCTCACCCTCGTCGAGGGGCGGACGGTGACCTTCGACGCCGAGGATGCCGCCGAACGGATCCGGTCGTTGTCGGCCGAACCCCACGGCATCGTGATGCTCGACGTCTGAGCGAGCCGCCGGCGCCCTGACCGGGGGCTAGGTTGACCCCGTGGTCGACGAGCCCGGAGTCCAGGTCGAGACCTGGGTCGACAACCACTGTCACCTCGGTGACGAGCACCTCGCCGACGGCGACGACCGGGCGACGGTGGTCGAACGGGCCCGGGAGGCCGGTGTCGTCGCGCTGATCGACGTCGGCACCTCGCACGAGGTCTCTCGCCAGGCGGTGGCGGCGGCCCGTTCGCTGCCCGGGGTCCGGGCCACGGTGGGGCTGCACCCCCACGATGCGACCGACGGTTGTGCCGGCCTGGCGGACCTGGTCCGGGACGGGCTGACCGACGGCGCCGTGGTGGCGGTGGGGGAGTGCGGACTCGACTACCACTACGACCACTCCCCCCGGGACACCCAGCGGCGGGCGTTCGTCGAGCAGATCGAGCTGGCCCACGAGTTCGACCTGCCGCTGGTGATCCACACCCGGTCGGCCTGGGACGACACCTTCGACGTGCTCGATCAGGTCGGGACGCCGTCGCGGACGGTGTTCCACTGCTTCACCGGAGGTCCCGACGAGGCTGCTGCGGCGCTCGACCGCGGTGCGCTCCTCTCGATCTCGGGCATCGTCACGTTCCCGAGTGCGCCCGAGCTGCGCGAGGCCGTGGCGGCGACGCCGCTCGATCGGCTCATGGTCGAGACGGACTCGCCGTACCTGGCGCCGGTCCCGCACCGGGGCCGGCGGAACCAGCCGGCGTGGGTCGTCCACGTGGGCGCGACCATCGCCGAGCTCCACGGCGTACCCGTGGCCGAGGTGGCCCGGGCGACCACCTCCACGGCGATGGCCTTCTACGGACTGGGCCCCGACGGTTCGGATCAACGACCCGACGGTGGGTCGACCGATGGGTCCGACTGAGTCCGGCCCGGGAGCCGAGTCCCCGCCCCGGGTGGTCCGTCGTCCGGGTCGCGCCCCCGGTCCCCGTGACGGGGTCGACGGCCCCCCGGCAGGTGGGCCGAGGTCCGACGGAACCGTGCTCGGAGTCCCGCTCCGCTACGTCGTCGCCGTGGTCGCCACCGTCGTCGCCGCACTGGTGCTGATCGTCGCCTCGTCGCTCAGCGGTGACGAGGAGGACCAGGTGGCCGTGACGACCACGATGACCACGGCGCCTCCGGCCCCCCTCGGGGGCCCGCCGAGGACGATCGAGGTCCAGCCCGACTGGTACCGGAAGGGATACAGCCTCTACTCCGAGCGGGGGCCGACCCCGACCGTCTCCTCCCTGCCGCCGACGACCCTGGACGACGAGGACCAGTCCTCGGGCGGTTCCTCGGGCTCGTCGAACGGTTCCGGGTGAGCCTGCTCGGGGTCGGGGATGTGCGGCGACTCCTCGACGAGGTCGGGGGCACGGCCCGTCGGTCGCTCGGCCAGAACTTCGTGGCCGATCCGGGCACGGTCCGGCGCATCGTGGCGGTCGGCGACCTCCCGGCCGGCTCCCCCGTCCTGGAGGTCGGGCCCGGGCTCGGGTCGCTGACCCTTGCGCTCCTCGAGGCGGGCCATCCGGTGCTGGCCGTCGAGCAGGACGACCGACTGGCCGAGCTGCTGCCGCGGACCGTCGCCGAGCGGGCCGGTCCCTCGGCGGAGGTACAGGTCGTGTGCGGCGATGCGCTCCGCGTCGACCTGGAGGAGCTCCTGGTCGGCCCGCCCGGGCCGTGGGCGCTCGTGGCGAACCTGCCCTACAACGTCGCCGTCCCGATCCTGCTGCGGGTGCTCGCCGAGGTGCCGCAGGTGGAGCGACTGGTGGTCATGGTGCAGGCCGAGGTGGCGGATCGACTCGTGGCCGAGCCAGGCGGCCGGACCATCGGGGTGCCGACCGTCAAGGCCGGCTGGTTCGCATCCGCCCGGACGCTGCTCCGGGTCGGACCCGAGGTGTTCGTCCCGCGGCCACGGATCGATTCGGCGGTGGTCGGGCTCACCCGTCGACCCCAACCCGATGCCGATCGGGACCTGGCGTTCTCGCTGGTGGAACGTGCGTACCACCAGCGCCGCAAGATGCTCCGGTCCACCCTGGGCGGCCTGGTGCCGATCGAGGTGTTCGCGGCCGCCGGTGTGGACCCGACGGATCGGCCCGAGCAACTCGGCGTCGGGGACTGGGCCGGGTTGGCCCGGGCGCTCGGCGGGGCCGACGGAGCGAATCGGGCCGGGGGAGCGTCGTAGGCTCGCCGACCGTGACCGTCGAGGTGCTCGCCCCCGCCAAGTTGACCTTGAGCCTGCGGGTGACCGGCCGCCGTGACGACGGCTTCCACCTCCTCGACGCCGAGATGGTGAGCCTCGATCTGGTCGATGTCCTGCGTATCCGGCCCGTGGACGGGCCCTCGTCGCTGCGCGTGGTCGGACCGGAGGGTCCCCGGCGGACCGATCCCGACGACCTGGTGCTGCGGGCCCTGGCCCACTGCGGCCGGTCCGCCGAGGTCGACCTGGAGAAGCGGATCCCCGCCGGCGCCGGGCTCGGGGGCGGGAGCTCCGACGCCGCCGCCGTGTTGCGGTGGGCGGCGGGGAACGACCCCGCCGGGGTGGACCCGGTCGACGCGGCGAGGCTCGGGGCCGACGTCGCGTTCTGCGTGCGGGGTGGTCGGGCCCGGGTCCGGGGGATCGGCGAGCAGCTCGAGCCCCTGCCCCACGTGGAGCGGACGCTCACGCTCCTGACGCCGGCGCTGCACTGCTCGACGCCGGTGGTCTACCGGACCTGGGACGAGCTCGGCGGGCCGACGGGCGGGTCCGGCAACGATCTGGAACCGGCGGCGCTGGCGGCGTACCCGGAGCTCGCCGACGCCCGGGACGAGCTGGCTGCGGCGACCGGTCTGCAGCCGAGGCTGGCGGGCAGCGGGTCGACGTGGTTCGTCGAGGGTGACTTCCCCGGTCCGGGTCGGTTGGTGGCGCACACCACGCCGGCCTTCGGGGTCTGAGCGCTCAGACCGCCGGGATCACTTGCCGCGGGCTCGACGCTGGTGCCGCGTCCGGCGGAGCAGCTTCTTGTGCTTCTTCTTGCGCATCCGCTTGCGGCGCTTCTTGATCAGCGATCCCATGGCTCGCCCACCCTAGAGGTTGGTGGCCACCCGCGGGCAAGTCGGCGCTCAGGTGGGGCGGGGGCGAGGTTTCGACCGGGAGGGGTCACCGTTACACTCGCCAAATCGGGCTGGGGCGCCTGAACGAGGAGCGTGACGGGTGAGCACACCCATGGCCAGATCCAACGAGATGGTCGTCGCGGGCGTGGGTGAGCCCGCGGTCGACGAGCGCCGGCGCTCGCTCCGGCTGTCCAAGGTCCAGGCGCTCGTCGTGGTCCTCTCGTCGGTGGTGCTGGCGGCCCTGGTCGTCGGACTGATCTCGGTGCAGCCGCCCATCTACCAGACCACCCGGTCCGTGATCGTCCTGTCCGGGGCCAACCCGAACGACAACGAGGTGCTGGCCCGGGCGCTCGAGAGCATCATCACCTCGCCCGGACTGGCGGCCGAGATCAAGCGCCGGGGCGAGCTCGACATGTCGATCGACGAGATCAAGGGGATGATCTCGGTCTCCCGTGACCCGCTCTCGCCGTTCATGGCGGTGATCTCGTCGAGCCCGTCCCAGGAGAAGTCGGAGCTGGTCTCGGCGCAGGTCGTCCCGGCGCTCCGTGACGTCTTCGACGCCAACCAGCGGGAGATCCCCGTCGAGCAGCGCATCCCCGGGCCGATCTTCCAGGAGATCTACGCCTTCCCGCTGCAGCAGACCACCACTGTCCCGCTGTGGTTCGGTGCCGTGTTCGGCGCCCTGATCGGTGGACTGGTCCCGTACCTGTTCTTCCTCTACCGGAACCTCCGCAAGCCGGTCGTCAGCTCCGCCCAGGACGTGACCGAGGCCATCGACCTGCCGATCCTGGTGAAGGTGCCGGCGCTGAGCGGCCGGGGCAGCAACGCGCAGGACGCCGTGTCCAGCGTCATCGCCGCTGTGGAGCGGCTGAGCCTGAACGAGCCGATCCACCGGCTGGTCCTGGTCGGGGCCGACGACGGCCCGGACCGGGCCCAGCTGGCACTGGCGCTGTCGCTCGTGATCGCCCGGAGCTTCGGCCAGCCGGTGGCGCTCGTCGACGCCGACCTCGAGCACGGCGTGCTGACCGACCTGGTCGGCGCCGACGACGTGGCGGGGCTGGCCGAGTGCCTGAGCGGACAGCTCGAGTCGAACGCCGCGCTGCTCACCCTGACCGACACACAGCTGCCCAAGGCGCTCGACGGGCTCGACGTGCCGCCGGGCATGGTCCGGTTCCTCGGTGCGGGCGTCGATCGCAGTCGCAACATGCTGCGGATGCGGTCGTCGTTCAACGCCGTGCTCGACGGCATGGCCGGCCGCTACGTGGTGATCGTGAACGGGCCGAAGGTGCCGGGACCGGTCCCCACCTCGCAGCTCCTGTCCCTCGCCGACGCCACGCTCATGGTGGTGGCCGAGGGCCAGACCAGCCTCACCGACGCCCGATCCGCCGGGGACACGCTCAAGTCCTTCAGCGGCGGGTCGGCGGGCGTGGTGGTCCTCCGCCGCTAGTCGTGGCCGACGGGCAGGGAGGGCCGGGCCCCGGCCCCGGCGACGGTCGGGGCGGGACTCCGCCGGGCGACGACACGGTCGACGTGACCACGCTCGAGGAGCGCTCGGGCGGCAACGACGGCGCCTCGCTGGGCACGACCGCGAGTCGGGGGTTCCTCTGGGCGAACCTCGGGATCTTCACGAGGTACGTCCTGGCGATCGTGCTGGCAGCGGTGATGGCGCGGGTGCTGCCCGACGCGGACTACGAGGTGATGGTCACGCTCCTGCTGCTCGTCTTCTACTTCGACAACGCCCTGGACCTGGGCATGGGTGCGGCGCTGGTCTACGAGCAGGAGGAGGGACTGAGCGACCGGGTGCAGGTGGCGTTCACCGCCAACGTCCTGCTCGGCGGGGTGCTCGGGGTGCTCGCCGTCCTGATCGCGCCGCTGATCGGGGCGTACTTCCAGGCCGAGGCCTACGTGGGGGTGTTCCGGGCCTTCGCCGTGGTCGTGGTGCTCTCGGCGCTGAACACCGTCCCCTGGTCGTTGTTCATGCGGAACATGGACTTCCGCCGCCGCTCGTTGGTCGAGATCACCCGGGATGTCACGCGCGTCGGGCTGACGATCGTGCTGGCCCTCGCCGGGTGGGGCGCCTGGTCCGTGATCGCCGGATTCGTGGCCTCCAACACGGTGACGCTGGTGCTCACCTGGACGCTGCTGCGCTTCTGGCCGACGCTCCGGTGGAACCTCACGATCGTCCGGGAACTCTTCGGCTACGCGTGGAAGGTCGCCGGCAACCGGGTGCTCGGGGTCCTGGCGCTGAACGGCGACTACTTCATCGTCGGGAACCGCAACAACGCCCAGTACGCCACCTACTACCAGGCGTTCCGTCTGCCCGAGTTCGTGATGGGCGCACAGTTGAACGGGCTGTCGGCGGTGCTGTTCCCGATGTTCTCGAGGATCCGCTCCGAGGGCCCCGAGGCACTCCGGCAGGGGATGTACCGGTCGCTCCGTCTGGTGGCGCTGTTCTCGTTCCCCGTCGGCGTGGGGTTGGCGCTCGTGGCCCGGGACTCGTTCACCCTGCTCTACGGCGACGCCAACGAGGTCGGGATCCGCACCATGGAGGTGATCGCCCTGGCGGGTGCGGTCACCGGGCTGGGGTTCGCCACCGGCGACCTGCTGATGGCCATCAACCGACCGGGGGTCCTGCTGCGGATCAACGCCGTGATGGTGCCGGTGATGCTGGTGGCCATGTGGTTCGTCGCCCCGGAGGGCGTGGTCTGGGTGGCCACGGTCCACCTGGTCATCCAGATCGTGTTCATCACCGTTCGCCAGGTGGTGGTGGACCGACTCATCGGGGCCAGGGACCTGACGGCGCTGGCCTGCGTGGTCCCGGGTCTCCTGGTGGCCGCGGCCGTGCTCGCCGCCGGTCTGCCCGTGCGCCTGGCGACCTCCGGCGGGTGGTGGTCGATGGTCGCGATCGTCGCCGCCGGTGGCCTGGGTGGGCTCCTCGCCCTGCTCGCCGTGCCGGCGGCCCGTCGGGAGGTGCTCGACGTGGTCGCCAAGGTGCGGGGCTGAGCTGGCCCCGGGCGGCGCTCAGTCCGACCCGCGGCCGATCCGTTCCCGGGCCGATACGACCATGGGAGCGACGCGGCGCCACGCGGCCGCGGCGGCGGCGACCGCCCGACCGCTGGGGCCCACGCCGAAGCGGACCCGGACGAGCTCGCGGGTGGCCGTGGCCCAGTCCTGCTTGTAGGACTCATCGCCCCGGAGCAGGTCGTACTCGTCCCGCCCGGAGGCGGTGGCGGCGAGCACCACGTCGGCCCGGACGACCGATCCGGCGCCCCGCCACTCCCGGTCGAGGGACCGGCCGGCCTGGTAGAACGCCACGCCCGTCGGGGTGAGGAGGTCCCACTCGGTGGCGACGACGGTGCCGTTCTCGGTCCGGGCCTCGGTGGCCCAGATCTCGCCCCGGGCCAGGCCGACCGCCGCAGCCGCACGGAAGCGGGCCCAGGCGCCGAGGAATCCCGAGTGCTCACCCCATCGTCCGTCGTGGAGGCGGGCCAGGTCGTCGAGCGCCCGGTCGACCTCGTCGGCATCTACGCGCGCGACCGTGCACCCGGACTTCTGCAACCGCTTGCGCGTCCGCGACACGGTGCTGCGCACCTGGCCGGGTCGCTCCGCCAGGTAGGCCGCGCCGTCCGGCTCGCCGCCGTCGCCGCGCAGCGAGGCCCACGGCGCGGACGTGCGGCCGATGACGTGGCGGGCCAGGCGACCGGCGAGCAGTCCGTCGGCCCGCAGGCCGTCGAGGTCCACCAGTCTCGAGCCGTCTCGGTGGAGCCAGGCGAGCACGGCGTCGACGACCTCGCGCTGTCGGTCGGGGAGCGCCACGACGTCCAGGTGGTCGGGAGCCAGTTCGCCCTGTCCGAGGCACCGGACCCGCTCGATGCCGGGCCCGAACCGGTCGACCTCGAACGCCGCCCCGCCGAGCAGCCCGTCGTCGTCCAGCAGGCAGACGATGGCCGACTCGCCCGCTGCGGCATGGTCGAGCCACCACGACCGGAGGAACGGGCTCGGGTGCTCGGCGCCGGCCGCGAGGTCGTCCCAGGCGACCGCCAGCCCGCCCAGCGAGCCCAGTCGGACGGTGCGCAACGGTCCGGTCACGGTCGGGAGTGTGCCCCACCTGGGTGGCCGGGTGCGAGCACCGGCCCGTGATCCGTGCAGGGGTCGATCCGGGCGGAGGTGAACCCCCGGTGGCCTGCGGGTCGGCCGGGCGGAGTCCTGACGACGCAGGAGTGATGCCTGGGGGAACTACCCGAATGTGCCCCTTGTGGATCGTGTGGTGACCTGCCTACCCTGAGCGTCAGACGTTCGGACGTGGGGAGTCCGGACCATGGGGGGATCACATGGCGGAGCTGGGGCAGGTGGGGCGAGTGGGGCACGGATGCTGAGGCAGGGAGACGAGCGCAGCACGACGCTGGCGCCACGCCGTCGCCAGCGTCGGGTCGAGGCGGCTCAGGTCATCGACCTTCGGGACCGCTCCCGGACCGACGGCGTCATCATCGAGCAGCCGCTGCGGGCGCTCCCGCAGCAGGAGCGTCGGGCGGTCGGCTGGAACCTGCGGGCGCTGGGCCACGTGGTCGACGCCGTGGCGCTCGCCGGCCCGTTCCTCTTCATCAACACCTTCCGCACCGACCTGGTCTCGATCCGTGTCGTGGCGCTGTTCGTGGTCGTCGGCACCCTGCTCCTCTGGCCGACGCACCGCCGCGGGCGGCAGTTGATCACCCCGGGCGAGGGCCTGTTGTCCACGCTCACGCGGATCTCGCTGGCCCCGATCATCACCACGCTGCTCTTCTCGATCGTCCGCTACAGCGACCTGTCGAACGCCCAGCGGTTCATCGACATGGTGGCCATCGTCCAGATCGTCGCCATCACGTTCCCGCTCGTCATGCTCGGTCGGTTGATCACCTACCGGCTGGCCGTGACCTCCCGTCACCGTGGCTACGACCTCGAGGACACCCTCATCGTGGGGTCGGGTCCGATCGGGCTCGAGGTCGCCGAGGTGCTCTCCGAGAACCCGCAGTTCGGCCTGGTGCCCTGCGGGTTCGTCGACGGCTTCGACGACACCGACCTCCCGCTGCCGCTGGTGGGTCGACCCCGGGACCTCCCCGAGGTCCTGACCCGGACCCGGGTCCGACACGTCGTGCTCGCCTTCGGCTCGGCGGCCGAGTCGGAACTGGTCGCCATCATCCGGAGGTGCATGCACCCGGACGTGCAGTTCTACGCCGTTCCCCGACTGTTCGAACTGGGGATCAGCCACGAGGACATCGGCCACGAGGTCGACGGGCTGCCGCTCATCCCGCTGCGTCAACCCGGTTCGGCGGCCCGTTCGTGGCCCGCCAAGCGGGCCTTCGACCTGGTCGCCTCGAGCATCCTGATCCTCCTGACGTCACCGATCATGCTGGCCTGTGCCCTGGCGGTGAAGCTCTCGAGCCGGGGCCCGGTCTTCTTCCGTCAGGAGCGCATCGGCATCGGCGGCCACCCCTTCGAGATCCTCAAGTTCCGGACCCTGCGGGTGAACGACGACTCGAACACGACCTGGTCCGTCGACGACGACGACCGGGTCACCTGGGCCGGCCGGGTGCTGCGTCCGTCGCACCTCGACGAGTTGCCCCAGTTGTTCAACGTGCTCCGGGGCGAGATGTCGCTGGTCGGACCCCGCCCCCACGCCATCGGCATGAAGACCGGCCAGATCGAGTCCGCCCGTCTGGTGGCCGAATACGCCCACCGCCACCGCATCAAGCCGGGCATGA
>SXMI01000126.1 GCA_005777415.1 Actinomycetota bacterium
CCTCGCCGTCCTTGGCGAACGCCACGACCGACGGGGTGGTCCGGGACCCTTCTGCGTTGGGGATCACCACCGGGTCGCCGGCCTCCAGCGTGGAGACCACCGAGTTGGTGGTGCCGAGGTCGATTCCGACTGCCTTGGGCATGTGCTGTTCCTTCTCTCGTGTGCTGCGCTCTGGTGGACTGCGCTGGGGGGTGTTTCGACTGTTGGTAGGGCACCCACGGCCTGATGTCAACCGGAGTGCGCCCGGTCAGGGTAGCAAACTTGAGTGTGAGAGCAACAGGTCAGGACGCGCTGCGCCGGTCGGGACTGTGACCACCCTCAGTCGGCGCAGCGCAGGCCCGTTGCGGAGCGGCGCAGCGCAGTTCAGGCTGCGGCGCGGCGCAGCGAGCCCGTCGTCCGGCGGACAGCCGAGTAGACCCCGGCGCCCCCGAGCTGCATCAGCCGGATCGCCGCTCCCAGTCGCCAGTACTCCCGGGTCGAGCGGACGGACGGTTCGTGCCGGACCGCCGAGCGGCGGTACGCGAGCGCCTGGCGCGCCTCGAGGTCGTCCTGGAGGCTGTGCCAGGCCGGCGCCATCTCGGCCCGGGCGGTCATGCCCCGACGAAGCGCCGCCCGGTGTGGCGGCTGGTCGCGGAAGACCGACTCGATGAGGTGACGGTAGGCGGCGTCGAGCGTCGCGGTCGCGCCGCCCCCGGTGGAGTTCGACTCGTGACGCCGCACCTGCAGGACGACCTCCGGGACCACGGCGAAGCGGTGGCGATCCGCCACCCGCAGCCAGAGCTCCCAGTCCTCGACGTCCACGGAGAAGCGGTCCCGGTTCACCGTGAACCCACCCAGCTCCCGCAGGACCCGAGCCGGGGCGATCGCCGCGCCGAGCGAGACCACGTTCCGGGTGGTCAGCCGCTCCCAGACATCGCCCTCCCAGTCCGAGGTCCGGCGACGACTCACCTCGACCCCGCGCTCGTCGATGACCGCCGCCCAGCCGTAGACCAGTCCCACCTCCGGGTCGCTGTCGAACCGGTCGACCAGCGCCGCGACCGCACCGGGGAGCAGGAGGTCGTCGGAGTCGAGGAACAACACGAGCGCACCACGGGCCTCGTCCAGACCACGGTTGCGAGCGGCGGACACGCCGGCGTTGTCCTGACGGACGAGCCGGACCCGGTCGTCGTGCACACCGGCGACGAACCCCGCCAGGTCGTCGGTCCCACCGTCGTCGACGAGCACCACCTCCAGGTCCCGGTCGGACTGGTCCAGCACCGAACGCAGCGTCTCCGGCAACCAGCGCAGCGAGTCGTGGCACGGGATGACGACGCTCGTCCGCGGAGATCTCGTCGAGCTGACGGTCGCCATGCGTCGAGTGTAGGGAAGCGTCGAAGCCGCGCGGTTCGCCCCGGTCCGGGTCGCGTTGGCGCCACCCGCTCCGCTCGGGAAGGATCGTGGTGGCCCGCCGACCCGGAGGACCGAGACACCGGGTCGACGGGTTCCGACCCGACCCGAACCCGGCGGCGAACGCCGGTCCGATGCCCGGAGGCCCCATGTCCCGACTCGTGCTGCTCCGCCACGGCGAGAGCGAGTGGAACGAGCTCAACCTCTTCACCGGCTGGTACGACTGCGACCTGACCGAACGAGGCCGGGGCGAGGCCCGGGCCGCCGGTCGGATGATGGCGGACCACGGCGTCGATCCGGACGTGCTCCACACGTCGCTGCAACTGCGCGCGATCCGCACCTCGGTGCTGGCGCTCGACGAACTGGGGCGGATGTGGCTCCCGGTCCGGCGGAGCTGGCGGCTCAACGAACGCCACTACGGCGACCTGACCGGGAAGAACAAGCAGCAGACGACCGAGCAGTTCGGCGAGGAGCAGGTTCTGGTCTGGCGTCGGTCCTACGACGTCCCACCGCCGCCCATCGCGGACGACAACGAGTTCAACCCGAACGTCGACGCCCGCTACGCGGACCTCCCGCCGGAGCTGGTCCCCACCACCGAGTGCCTGGCCGACGTCGTGGCGCGGATGCTGCCGTACTGGTACGACGCCATCGTTCCCGACCTGACCGCCGGGCACGACGTGCTCGTGGTCGCCCACGGCAACTCGCTCCGGGCACTGGTGAAGCACCTCCAGGGCATCTCCGACGACGAGATCCCCCAGCTCAACATCCCGACCGGGGTGCCCCTGCTCTACGAGCTCGGCGACGACCTGGCGCCCACGGACGACCGGCCCGTCGACGAGCGCTACCTGGCCGACCCCGACGAGGTCCGGGCTCGGGCCGAGGCGGTCGCCCGGCAGGCCAGCGGCGGCTGAGCCGTCAGGTCGGATCCCGGAACCAGCCGGCGAACGGGTCGGCCGGTTCGGCGTCGGCCGGTTCGACCGGATCAGGTTCGACCGGATCAGTTTCGGCATCGGCCGGGCCGGCATCGGCCGGTTCGGCCGGATCAGTTTCGACCGGATCAGTTTCGGCATCGGCCGGGCCGACGGGCGGCGGCACCACCACTCCCAGCTCGGCCCGCAGCGCGTCCAGGTCGGCCAGCTCGCCCGGCTCCAGCCCCAGCCGCTCGGTCACCTCGGCCCACAACCGGCGGTAGGCCGCGGCGGCCAGGTTCCGGGGTGAGGCCAGCACCGCCGGCACCTGCTCGAGTCCCATCCGCTCGACCGCCGACGACACGGGCACGGCACTGAGCGCGAACCGTCGATCGGAACGGACCAGGTCGAGCATCTGACGGTGCAGCACCTTGCGCTCGTCCACCATCGAGAGGAAGGCGAGCAGGGTGAGGCCCGGGTGCTGGCCCTGCACGAACTCGTCGAGCTGGTCGAGGCTCCGGACTGCGAGCGGCGCCGGGACGATCGGGGCGAGCACCAGATCAGCGGCCGCGACCACCGACTCCGTCACGACCCCCAGCCCGGGCGCGCAGTCCAGGACGACCACGTCGTAGCTGCGGTCCAGCGGGCGCAGGAGCTTGCGCAGGACGCGGTCCGGCCAGCGGCGGGTGCCGAGCACCGTGTCGGCGACCCGGAAGGTGCCGTCCGCCGGGAGCAGGTCGAGGTGCGGGTAGTCGGTGTGGCGGGCGAACCCCTGCAGGTCCCGCTTCCCACCGAGCAGCCGCGTCGCCCCGCCCTTGACCTTCGCCCGCGCCCGGTAGCAGTGCGTGGCCGCGCCCTGGGGGTCGAGGTCCCAGAGCAGGGTCCGGTGCCCACTGGTGGCCGACAGGAAGGCGAGGTTGACCGCCGCCGCGGTCTTGCCCACCCCTCCCTTGGCGCCGGCCACGGCGACGACCTGCATGCGAACCCCCGGCTCGTCCCGGTCACCAGGTCCCGTGGGGGCCACTCGACCCGCCACCCCGGCGACGTGGGGCCCATCCTGCCCGATGCGGGACACCTCCGAGCACCACCGACATCCGGAGCTCCCGGAGCGTGAACTTCACCCGATCGCGGGGCTGCGGGGTAGATTCGACCCGCTATGAGCGCTACCGACACCGCCGAGACGACCGACACCAGCGACGAGGCCGTCCCCGGCCCGAAGCGCCTCCGGCCCCAGCAGATCGCCATCCTGCTCGGTGTCGGGATCGCCCTCATCACCGTCATCTCGGGGATCGCCGCGTCGACGCTGCAGTTCCACGACGAGTCCGTGGTCCAGCGTGAGGTGTTCGGTGGCATCCCGACGGTCCTCAAGGTCCTCTTCTACGTGATCATCCCGATCATGTTCATCGTCGGCGCCGTGCTCTTCTCGCAGCGCATCAAGAACTGGGAGCGGGGTGCCCCCGACAAGCGCACCATCACGCCGAAGAACGCCAAGCAGCGGATGGAGCGCCTGCGCTCGGGCCTCTACATGCAGACGCTCCTGCGGGACCCGGCCGCCGGGATCATGCACTCCATGATCTACTTCGGGTTCCTGGTGCTGCTGGCCGTCACCACGATCCTGGAGATCAACCACCAGCTCCCCGAGGCGGTCAAGTTCCTCAACGGCCGGACCTACCAGGCGTTCGCCTTCGTCGGCGACCTCGGCGGCGCCGTGTTCCTGGGCGGTGTCGTCTGGGCGATCGTCCGTCGCTACGTCCAGAAGCCCTACCGGATCCGCATCAAGTCCAAGCCCGAGCACGCCGTGATCCTGGGCATCCTGTTCGCCATCGGCGTCACCGGTTACCTGGCCGAGATGTTCCGGATCGCCGAGGAGGGCCGGCCGTCGTTCGAGGCGTGGTCGTTCATCGGCTACCCGCTGTCGGGACTGGTCGACGGCATGTCGAACCTGGGCGGCTGGCACGTGGCCATGTGGACGCTGCACGTGCTCACGTTCATCGCCTTCCTGGTCATCCTGCCGGTGACCATGCTCCGGCACATCTTCACCTCACCGCTGAACATGTACCTGTCGGTGAAGGACCGTCCGAAGGGCGCCATGCGGGCCATGCCCAACCTCATGGAGACCGAGCTCGAGAGCTTCGGCGCCGTCAAGATCGAGGACTTCACCTGGAAGCAGCTGCTCGACACCGACGCCTGCACCATGTGCGGTCGCTGCACCTCGGTGTGCCCGGCCCACGCCACCGGCAAGCCGCTCGACCCGCGGGAGATCGTCCTCAAGACCGGCGAGGTCATGGCCGCCACCGGCGACCCGAAGGTCTCGCCCCCGATCGGCGTCGACGGCGAGATCGCCGTGTCGGTCAACTCGGTCTTCGAGCGGATCACCGCCGACGAGGTCTGGTCCTGCACCTCGTGCAAGGCCTGCGACGAGAACTGCCCGGTGAACATCGAGATCCTCGACAAGATCCTGGACATGCGCCGCTACCTGACGCTGATGGAGTCGGACTTCCCCACCGAGCTCGGCAACGCCTACCGGGCCATGGAGAACTCCGGCAACCCGTGGGGCATGAGCCAGTCGGAGCGGGCCGACTGGGCCAAGGACCTCGAGGGCATCACCGTGCTCGACGGCGGCGACCCGTTCACCGCCGAGTACCTCTACTGGGTCGGCTGTGCCGGATCGTTCGACGACAAGAACAAGAAGGTCACGCAGTCGATGGCCAAGCTGATGCAGCGGGCGCAGGTCAGCTTCGCGATCCTCGGGCCGGCGGAGAACTGCACCGGCGACCCGGCCCGGCGATCGGGCAACGAGTACATCTTCCAGATGCTCGCCATGCAGAACATCGAGACCCTCGACGGCATGGGCGTGCGCAAGATCATCACGCAGTGCCCGCACTGCTTCAACACGCTCGCCAACGAGTACCCGCAGCTCGGCGGCAACTACGAGGTCGTCCACCACAGCCGGTTCCTCGAGGACCTGATCACCACGGGCCGCCTCGACCTGACCGGGGCCAAGCTCGACGAGCGGGTCGTCTACCACGATTCGTGCTACCTGGGCCGACACAACGACATCTACATGGCACCGCGGAACGTGATCGGCCACCTCGGTGGCGTCGAGATCGTCGAGGCCAGCCGGAACGGCACGAAGGGCATGTGCTGTGGCGCCGGCGGCGCCCGCATGTGGATGGAGGAGCACATCGGCAAGCAGGTGAACGTGGAGCGGTCCCAGGAACTGCTCGCCACCGGTGCCTCCCGGATCGCGACCGCCTGTCCCTTCTGCTACGTGATGATCGACGACGGCGTGAAGGCTCAGGGTGTCGAAGAGGACGAGGTCAAGGTCGGCGACCTGGCCATGCACATCCTGGACGCCATCGAGCAGGCCGACCCCGTGTCCGTGCCGCCGCTGGCCGAGCAGGTCGAGCAGGTCGAGTCCGCCGACCGCTGACGCCGCACCCCACCACCAAGGCCGCAGCCGTTCTCGGTGCGGCCAGCCCCCACCGGCGGGGTTCAGCGCACACAGAACGATTGGGGCGGCCGGACGGGCGGGGCGGCCTCGCAGGCCCAGCAACGCACGCCGCAACCGTTCTCGGTGCGGCCAGCCCCCACCGGCGGGGTTCAGCGCACACAGAACGATTGGGGCGGCGGATCAGGTCTGGAAGTTCTTCCAGTACTGGCTGGGCGTCGGTCCGAGCTGGCCGGCGTACTTGGACCCGAGCGACGACGAACCGTAGGGGTGCTCCGCCGGTCCGTCCATCCGCAGGAAGCTGATCTGGCCGATCTTCATGCCCGGGTAGAGCGTGATCGGGAGCGTCGCCACGTTCGAGAACTCGAGTGTCAGCTGACCCTGGAACCCGGCGTCGACGAACCCGGCGGTCGTGTGGATCAGGAGCCCCAGCCGACCGAGCGATGACTTGCCCTCGACCCGTCCGACGATGTCGTCGGGCAGTGCCACGACCTCGGCGGTCGCCCCGAGGACGAACTCACCCGGGTGGAGGATGAACGGCTCGGTGTCGCTGGCGGTCACCTGCTCGGTCAGGTCCGTCAGGTCCTGCCGCACGTCGATCACCGGCCGGGTGTGGCTCCGGAACACCAGGAACCGGTGGTCCAGTCGGACGTCGATCGAGCTGGGCTGGACCATCTCGGGGTCGTATGGGTCGACGCCGATGCGGCCGGCCTCGATCTCGGCCCGGATCGTTCGGTCGGACAGGATCACGGCGAGCACCGTACCGCCTGTGCGACGGCCCGTCCGACGGGCTCAGCGACGCTGAGTCAGGCGCGGAGTCACTTGACGATCAGCCCGGCGGACACCATCGGCGAGAACACGATGGGCACCACCGAGGCCGATCGCCCACCGACGGTGGTCTCACGCCCCGCCGGGAACGAGGAGTAGATGGCCCAGGGGTTGCCAGCCGGATCGGTGAAGAAGCTGAGGCCACCAGTCCCGCTCCGACCGCCACGTGCGGAGATCCACGGACCGTGCGGGTGCGAGGTGCACGGCCCGAGCGGCGTCGAGCACCGAGCGATCCCCGTGGAGTAGCCGGCCTCGAACCACTTGCCGGCCGAGTAGCTGAGCAACCAGTTCCTGCGGACCGGGTCGAACGTCATGGCAGGGTTCTCGATGAAGTGGTACTCCCAAGGCTGCCGGCGGCCGAGGAGCACGACCCAGTCCCCGATCGGGTTGGCGTTCGCGTCCAACTCGATGCCCCGGATGTTGTCGAGGGTGTCGCCGAAGGCAGCCAGCAGGTAGGTGCGGCCGTTGTGCTCCCGGAACAACTCGGGGTCGAGGGCACCGCCCACCTGGTTGATCCCGCAGGTGAAGGGGAGCACCTCGGGGACGAACGGTCCGAGCGGGCTGTCGGCCCAGGCCCGGCCGATGCACTGCGCGTTCCAGGGCTGGGGCGGGTTCACCCGGTCGGCGCCGAAGAACATGACCCATCGACCACCGAACGGAGCCACCGTCGGAGCCCAGAGCTGCCGCTCCCGGGCCGCCCACGGCGGCTTCGTGGGCATCGCCTCGGTCGTGAGCAGGTCCTTCTCCCACTGCGTGTACGGCCGTCCGAGTCGGGAGGTCCGGGTGACAGGAGCCCGCAAGTGGTTGTCGGAGCCGTACACGAAGTACTCGCCGCCGACCCGGACCACGGAGGGGTCGGAGGTCTCGGGCAGGATCGCCATCGGGTCGGTCGACATCGGCCAGATGGGCCCCAGCTCGGGTCCACAGGCGGTGAGCAGGGCGGCGGCGAGCACCATCCCGGCCGCCACCAGTCGCCGGCCGCCCCGACGGGCCCGGTCGCCGGGGCGCGGCAACGAGGCTCGTTCGTTCAGCTTCCTCACGCCGGAAAGGCTAGCGAGCAACGGTGAGACGGAGGTGAGCGCCGGATGACCGCCCGGTCACGCGGGTGGCGCAACGGCCACCGGCGCGAGCGGGTCGGTGTGGAGGTGGTCGTCGTGCTCATGCTCGGCGAGGAGCATCTGCAGGCGGAGCAACGACCCCGGAAGCGTGTAGGCATCGGCCTGGTCGAGATCCACCCGGTAGCCCATGTCGGCGAGCGAGGCGATCGACAGGCGGCTCAGCGGGTTCGAGCCGACATCGAGGAATCCGGTCATGAGCTCGGTGTCGAAGGTCGACTCCCGCCAGTGCGACTTGGCCGTCCCGGCCCCGCCGCCGGCCTCGACCGGGACGGTGCCGGTCCGCCCGAGCAGGCTCCACTCGGCGACGGCGTTGGGGCCGTCGAACCGCGGGTCGACGCCGTCGTCGACGAGCAGGTCCTGGAAGGACGCCCCCCAGAGCCCTCCGAAGCCGACCACGTGAGCCATCTCGTGCGTCACCGTCTCGTCGAAGCGACCTTGGGCGATCAGGTTCGCCACGTCGGCGCTGTCGAACTTCATGACACCGAAGCGGGGGAGATCGTCCACGGCGCCGATCGAACAGGCACCCGCCTGGCCGAGGATGCCGCCCGAGCCGTCGATCGGAGTCACGATCGCGTCGATGACCAGGTCGTCCACGACCTGGGTGATCGACTCGTTGGTGCCCGGCCCACAGCCATCCACCGACACGTTGACGAACGCCGACGGGACGCCGCGGACAACGACCGACTCCCATCGGTCTGCGGCGGCGGTGAAGAACGACTGCTGCTCGACGGTCGGCGACCCCTGGAACCGCAGGACGATGTCGTACGACTCGACCACGTCCGCGCCGACCGTCACCGGCGTGGTGAGCTGCGTCGACGAGGTGCCGTCCGAGACGGTGATCCGCGCGGTGACCGCTCCGGGGTCCGCCACGGCCACGTTCCGGCTACCGGTCGCCGGGCACCCGGCCACGGTGACGTCGTCGACGCCGTCGCCGTCGCCGTCGATGGCACAGGTGAGGACGTCACCGTCCGGATCGCTCACCGTCCACGAGTACGCGATGAGCGCCGGGGCAGCCCGGGAGCTCGGCGTCGCAACGAATGCGGAGATGAGAGGTGACGACGGCGACCACGACTCGCTCACGAAGTAGCCCTGCACGTCGGCGATCACGTGCGTCGACGAAGTGAACGTACCCACGCTCAGGTCCGCCGAACCGACGAACGAGGACAGTCGCACCGCTCCGGTGTTGGTGGTCCCCTGGCCGGCCGAGTAGTTGACCATCGTGGCGTTGGGCGGCGACGTGTCGGCGGGCCACGCCCGCAGGAAGCCCGTGCCCGGCGGTGCCGGTGTCGTCACCGACACCTCCACCGCCACCGCGTCATCCGGCACGCCGCACCCCGCCGACGCCCCACCCTGACCGGACAGTCCCGAACCCGCGACCTGGAACGTCCGGGTGCCGCCGGCCGGCACCGACGCCCCCACCCTGGTGTCCACCACCCGACACGGGGTCACCGGCACGAACACCGCCCCGGCCGGATCGCTGGCGACGAAGTAGCCCTGCACGTCGGCGATCACGTGGGTCGACGCCGTGAAGGCACCCACCGTCAGGTCCGCCGAACCGACCAGCGAGGACAGCCGCACCGCACCGGTGTTGGTGGTGCCTTGGCCGGCCGAGTAGTTGACCATCGTGGCGTTCGGCGCCACCGAGTCCGCCGGCCACACCCGCAGGAACCCCGTGCCCGCCGGCGACGGCGTCGTCACCGACACCTCCACCGCCACCGCGTCATCCGGCACGCCGCACCCCGCCGACGCCCCACCCTGACCGGACAGTCCCGAACCCGCGACCTGGAACG
>SXMI01000127.1 GCA_005777415.1 Actinomycetota bacterium
GAGTCACGAGGCCCGGTGGCCTCCCACGAGTCAGGAGGCCCGGTGGCCACGATCACCTACACCCACGACGACGAGACGGCCACCGGCCTGATCACGATCGATCGCCCCGAGCGTCGCAATGCGCTGAACCACGACGCGCTCGAGGGCCTCGGCTCGGCGATCGACCAGATCGAACGGGACGAGCCCCGGGCGGTCGTCCTCTGGGGGGCCGCCGACCACTTCTGCGCGGGCGCCGACCTGAGCGAGCTCGAGGACCTGTCGTTCACGCGGACCCTCCGGGGGGTGCTCGACCGTCTGGCCGGCCTCGAGTTCCCGACGATCGCAGCGATCGCCGGGTCGTGCATGGGCCTCGGGGTGCAACTGGCGCTCGCCTGCGACATCCGGCTGGCCACCCACGACGCCCGGTTCGCCGTTCCGGTCGCCAAGCTCGGACTGATGGTCGACCACTGGACCGTGGCCCGGTTGGCGGCGGTGTTCGGCGCGTCGACCGCCCGCTACCTGGTGCTGACCGCGGATCCGCTGGACGCCGACCGGGCCTTCGGACTGGGTGCGGTCCACCGGCTGGTCGAGGTCGACCCCGAGTTCGGTCCCGGCGGCACGGTGCTGGCGGCGGCGCAACTGCTCGCCGGACAGATCGCAGCGCTCGCCCCGCTGTCGCTGGCAGGGTCCAAGCTGGGCTGCGACCTGCTGGAACCCGAGGGCGACCTGCTCGACCCCGGCGGCCGCTACCAGGCGGCGTTCGAACGGGCCTGGGCCTCGGAGGACCTGGTCGAGGGCCGCCGGGCGTTCGCCGACCGCCGGCCACCGGTTTTCCGGGGAGAGTGACCTTCCGGGGAGCGTGACCTTCCGAATCGCCCGGCCCCGGCCCGTTCAGCGCTGGCGGTCCCGGAAGCTCCCGGTGGTGTACTCGCCGGTCGGGTCGAACACGGCGCAGACCACCTCGCGGTCGGCCCGATCCCAGGAGGCCGCCGACGGCCACCACATCATGAGGTCGAGCTCGGACCGGCTCCACGGCAGTCCGACGAACGGCTCGAACCGGGCGACGCACTGCTCGTCGGCCCACTCCTGGATGATGGCGCTCCCCGGGTAGCGGCCCTCGTCGCCGACCGGGCCGTCGTAGACGAGCACGTCGAGCACCTCGTGGCGGTGCGGGGTCGAGCAGTCGACGATCCACACCGCCGCGTCCTCGGCCCCGGGGTCGTCCCGCGGGGGCCAGAAGCACTGACCGGGCCGGACCGACCGGAGGCCCTCGGCGACGGCCTCGACCGGCGGCCCGCTCAGTGCCGTCGTCGGGGGCGTGGTCGTGGTGAGGTCCTCCGTGGTGGTCGACGACCCGGACTCCCGGGCCGAGCAGGCGGTGGCGACGACGAGCACTGCGGCGACGACACCCACCGCCGCCGACCTCAGCACGGGCGGGTCCACCTGGGCCTGAGGGGCCGCTGGTTCCGGTCGGTGCCCACCCCCGACGGGGACGAGCTCACAGCGCCGGGAGGTAGCGGTCGAGGTACGTGTAACACATCCAGACCATCCCCAGGACGACGGGCGTGAGGAGCAGGTAGGCGGGGACCGGCCGCCAGGCCCGGCCGAGGACCCAGGCCGCGATCGCCACGAACAGCGCACCGACGCCCCAGGCCACCGCCGGGAGCAACGCGTCGGGATCACCACCCAGGTCGGCGTCGCTGGCCGCACCGGCCTGCTCACCGGCCCCGGTCGGCGAGGCCGGTGCCGGCGCCGGCGCCGCCACCGGGGTCTCCAGCACAGCGTGGACGATGATCCGCTGCTCGGCGGAGTACTTGGGGTGACAGGCCGTGAGCGTCACCCGGTCGTCGCCGACGTCGGCGAGCACCGAGACGTCGGACGGGTCGACGGTGTACCAGGGCTGACCGCCTCCGGCGGGCCCGGGGACCACCCGGTAGACGAACCGGCCCTGTGGAGTCGTGAGGACGACCTCGTCGCCGGGCACCAGCTCGTCGATGCGGTTGAACGGTGCGCCGTAGGTGGTCCGGTGGCCGGCGATCCCGGAGTTGCCGGGCTGGCCCGGCAGCGGCGTGCCCGGGTAGTGACCGGGGCCCTGCTTGAGTTCGGCCTTCGAGACGCCCTCGACCACCACCCGGGTCAGGTCGATGGCCGGGATCTCGATGAACCCGACCGGCTGGCCGACCGGCGGCGGCGGGAGCGGTGGGGCGGTGGCCGGATCCACCGCGCCCAGCTGGGCGGCGACCGCCGCCGGGTCGACCGTCGACGGGTCCGTGTCGCCCCCCGGGACCAGCCCGGCGACGAGCGAGTCCTGGGCGCTCGACTCCTGGAGCCCGGTCCCCCAGAGCTGGAACGCCACGAACCCGAGCAGGAACAGCCCCGCGGCGACCATGAGTCGACCGATGGCGCCGAGGACCTTGGAGAACACGTCGCCACCGTATTCGCTGGGGCCCCGCCGGTTCCGGCGGTGGCGGTTCGCTGGGGCCCCGCCGGTTCCGGCGGTGGCGGTTCGCTGGGGCTCCGCCGGTTCCGGC
>SXMI01000128.1 GCA_005777415.1 Actinomycetota bacterium
CCACCAGCACCGCACCCACCCCGCTCGCTCCGAGCAGCAGGCCGAGCGCGGCGCCGGTCACCCGGAACTCCGCCTCGCCGTAGACGGGCAGGTAGCTGAACAACGAGGACCCGAGCGCGGCGACCACCACGATCGCGGCGCAGCAGGTCAGGATCGACGGCGTGGCGAGGACGTGGCGGACCGCCCGCCGGATCCCGCCGGCGACGGCCCGGTCGCCCCGGACGCGGTCGTCGCTGCGGACGCGGAGCACGAGCAGGACACCGACGACCGCCACGAAGCTCACGGCGTTGAGGAGGAACGACGCCGCCGGCCCCCAGACGGCGATGACCACCCCGGCCAGGAACGGGCCCAGCGCCCGACTGGCGTTGAACTGGGTGCTGTTCAGGGTGACCGCTCCCAGGAGCAGCTCCCGGGGCACCAGCTCGGCCACGAACGACTGCCAGATCGGCGTGTTCAGACCGCCCAGCAGGCCCGAGAGGAAGGCCAGCGCCGACAGGTTGGTCGTCGTCGCCGAATCCGAGGCCACGACGGCCCACAGTCCGACGGCGACGAGCGCCTGGAGCACCTGGGCGACGACGAGCAGCTGCCGGCGGGGGAACCGGTCGGCGAGCGACCCGCCGACCAGGCCGACCAGCATGAAGGGCAGGTACTGGAAGAACCCGGTGATGCCCACGTCGGCGGCGGCACCGGTGATGAGGAACACCACGTAGGGGATGGTGGCGTTCTGCATCCAGCCGCCCGTGTTGGACACGAACGCCGCGATCCAGAAGCGCCGGTACTGGCGCTCCCGCAACGGGTCGAGGGGACGGGGACGAACGGTCGCCCCGTCGTGGGCGGACACCGACGGAGGGTACCGCCCCCTCGACCGGGCCCCCCGGTGCGGCCCGGACGTAGACTCCGGCGGTGGAGCACGACCCACCGGGGCCGCCACCCCGCACCGAGTTCGCTCCCGGTCCGACCGGGGGGTCCGACCTCGTCGCGGCCCTGGGCGAACCGGCCCCGGGGGCCCCGGGTCGGTCACTCGTGCCGGTGCCCGTGCCGAGGGAGGATCCGCACCCCGGCGAGTCCGAGGAGGGCGGGGAGCACCTCGCCGGCCGGGTCTCCGACGTCGACGAGTGGGGCCGCAGCGAACACATGCGGTCCATCGCCCGGCGCCTCTACGACCCGGTGTACTCCCGGTGGTTCCGGGCCGAGTGGGAGGGGCTCGAGAACATCCCGACCGAGGGCGGCGCGCTGCTCGTGGCCAACCACGCCGCCGCCATCCCGTCCGACGCCCCGGTGATCATGCACGGGATCGAGAAGGAACTGGGCCGACCCGTCTACGGGCTCGCCGACAACTTCTTCAAGCGGGTCCCGGTGGTGGGCACGCTCTGGTCGCGGCTCGGCGGACTTCCGGCTCACCCCGACAACGCCTACCGACTCCTCGCCGAGCAGGGTCAGCTCGTGCTGGTGTTCCCCGAGGGGTCCAAGGGGCCGGCCAAGACCTTCGACGAGCGGTACCAGCTGCGTCGGTTCGGTCGCGGCGGATTCGTCGAGATCGCCATGCAGGCCGGCGTGCCGGTCGTGCCGATCGCGGTCGTCGGCGCCGAGGAGTCCATGCCGACCCTGTTCCGGCTGCCGAGCGTCGCCTCGCTGATCGGAGCGCCGTACGTGCCCGTCACCGCCAACATGCTGGCGTTCGGTCCGCTCGGCGCCATCACCTACTTCCCCGCCAAGTTCAAGCTGCGGGTGCTCGAGCCGGTCACGTTCAACGTCCCGCCCGACCAGGAGCGGTACTCGAAGTCCCGGGTCATGGACTGGTCCGAGGCCATCCGTGACCGGATCCAGAACGCGCTCTACGACATGCTCCGGTCCCGCGAGTCGGTCTGGTTCGGCTGAGGTGGCGTCGACGATGGCACCACTGCGGGGTCGGACGTGATCGGCCACACCAGGAGTGCACGACGGGTGCTCGTCACCGGGCTCGGGTCGTTCTGGGGTGGTCGCGTGGCCCAGGCCCTCGAGGCGGACCCCGAGGTCGACGTGATCGTCGGCCTGGACACGACGGAGCCGACCGTCGAGCTGGAGCGGACCGAGTACGTCCGGGTGGACGCCAACTACTCGATCCTCGCCCGGATCGTCCGCGCCGCCCAGATCGACACGATCATCCACACCTTCCTCATCGTCGACCCGACCGTGATGTCGGCGCGGGCCATGCACGAGATCAACGTGATCGGCACCATGAACCTGTTCGCGGCGGCGTCGGCGCCGGCGTCGACGGTGCGCAACGTCGTGGTGAAGTCCTCCACGATCGTCTACGGCTGTTCCGCACAGGACCCGGTCTGGTTCCGCGAGGACACGCCACCCTCACGCCCGGCGCGCCGCGGCGTCGAGCGCAACCTCGAGGCCGTCGAGGGCTACGTCCGGGACTTCGCCCAGGACAACCCGCACGTGAACGTCTCCATGCTGCGCTTCGCGAACGTGGTCGGCGCCGAGATCGAGACGCCGCTCACCAAGGCGCTGCAGCTCCCCCTGGTCCCGTCGCTCGCCGGCTTCGACCCCCGGTTCCAGTTCGTCCACGAGGACGACGTGATCCGGGCGATCATGTTCGTCCTCCAGGCCAACCTGGCCGGCGTCTACAACGTCGCCGGCGACGGCCTGTTGCCCTGGTCCGAGGTCGCCCGGATCTGCGGCAAGCGGACCGCGCCGCTGCCACCGTTGGGCACCACGCTCATCACCGAGCCGCTCGCCCGGCTGGGCGTGGTCGACCTGCCCGAGGAGTACCTGCAACTGCTCCGGTTCGGGCGCGGCGTCGACAACACCCGACTGAAGGACGCCGGGTTCCGCTACGAGTACGACTCGGTGCGGGCCGTGTCGGCGTTCATCGAGTCGGTGCGACTCCGTCGGACCATCGGGACCGGCCAGCCGAGCTACCGCTACGAGCGGGACGTGGAGCAGTTCTTCCGGCACTCCCCCGCCGTCATCCGCGACTGACCACCGCTCACCCGTTGCCGGCCACCTCGACAGCGAGGTCGGCCACCCGCTCCCGGATGTCGGCCCAGGTGTAGCGCTCGGCGAACAGCTCGGCGCCGGCGTCGGCGAGTCGCTGACGCAGGTCGCCGTCGTCGAGGAGCCGGAGGCAGGCGTCCGCGAAGGACCGGGGGTCGTCGGCGATGAGGGCCGTGCGACCGTCGACCACGTCGACCCCTTCGCAGCCGACGGTCGTGGTCACCAGGGGCAGGTGGTGGGCGAGCGCCTCGAGCACCTTGAGTCGGGTCCCGGCGCCGACCCGGATCGGGACGATCGACACGTCGGTCCGGTCGAGCTCGGACCGCACGTCGTCGACCTCGCCGACCAGTTCGACCCCGGGCTCCCCACGCACCCAGTCCACGCGGGCCGCACCGCGACCGACCACCCGGAACCGGACACCCGGCCGGTGCGCGCGGACGATCGGGAGGACCTCGCGGACGAACCAGCTCACGGCATCGGTGTTGGGTCCGTAGTCGAGCGCCCCCACGAACGTGAGCGTCGGGGCGTCACCGACCCAGCTCCGGCGGTCGGTCCGGGCGTCCGCGACGGGTTCGGCGCCGTTGGGGACGACGGCCACGTTCGAGACGCCCGAGCGACGGGCGTCGAGGTCGCTGCACACGACGACCCGGTCCACCGACCCTGCACAGCGGCGCTGCAGGGCGTCCCACCGTCGCTCGTCGACCAGGTCGAACCCGCGGGACACGCCCCACCGGCACAGGACCGACGCCCGCTCACCCCACGAGGAACCGGGGGCGAACTCCGGTGGCGTCCGGCGCCGCAGGCGGAGCGCCAGGTGCTCCAGGTTGTCGTAGTCCACGATCGCCGGACCGGACGGGAGCACCGGGTGCACCGGCCACCAGGTGTGGACGTGGGAGTACCAGACCAGATCGTGCTCGCCGACCCAGCCCGGGAGCGCGGCGAGCAGGCCGGACCAGTCCGTGCCGAGCACCCGGCGGGGTTCCGGGCCCCGGAGCCACGGACCGAGCCAGGACCGGACTCCGAGCTCCGCACCGGTCGCCGGGGCGAGGGTGCGGTCGACGCCTGTCCAGGGCGGATCGGCCGGCGCGGCGGCCCCCGGTCGGTGCAGCGCCACCAGGTCGACCGGGCCGGCGAGCGCCAGTCCGCCGATGATCTGCGACAGTCGCTGCGTGTACCCGTCGACGGCAGGCCACGGGTACGCTTCGGCCACCACCAGGGTCCGTAGGTGCCGCTCCGCCACGGCGCTGCACCGTAGTGGGAGGACAGGCATGCCACAGGTTCACGTGGAGCACCGTGACGGCGTGGCCGTCCTCACGCTCGACGACCCGGCCCGACGGAACGCCCTGTCGCTCGAGCTCTGCGAGCAGCTGTCCTCGGCCGTGGCGGCCGCCGAGTCCGACGAGTCGGTCGGGGCCCTCGTCGTCACCGGGAACCCACCGGCGTTCTGCGCCGGAGCCGACCTCACCCAGTTGGGCGACTCCCGCCGCGACGGCCTGCTGCGGATCTACGAGGGGTTCCTCGCCGTGGCCCGCTCACCGTTGCCGACGATCGCCGCCGTGAACGGCGCCGCCGTCGGCGCCGGGATGAACCTGGCCCTCGCCTGCGACCTGCGGCTCGCCGGTGCCTCGGCCCGGTTCGAGGACCGGTTCCTGGACCTCGGCATCCACCCGGGCGGTGGACACACGTGGATGCTGCGACGGGCCGTCGGCCCGCAGGCCACGTCGGCGGCGGTGCTCTTCGGTGAGGTGCTCGACGGACCGGAGGCCGAGCGGGTCGGCCTGGTCTGGCGCTGCGTCAGCGACGACGACCTGCTCGAGGTGGCCGTGACCCTGGCCGGCCGGGCGGCCGCGGCGCCCCGGGACCTGGTCCGCCGGACGAAGGCGACGATCGCCGACGTGGCCGCGATCGACGACCACGACGTCGCGGTCGAGCGGGAACTGCTCGATCAGCTCTGGTCCATGGACCAGCCGGCGTTCGCCGAGCGGCTGGCCGCGCTCCGGGCCCGGATCACAACGTCCAGGCCGTGACGAGCTCGTCACGACGCTCCGCCCACTCCTCGGCGGTGATGGCGTAGCGGACGTGGTCCTCCCACACGCCGTTGATCTCGAGGTACCGGACCGCCACACCCTCGTCCCGGAGACCGAGCTTCTCGGCGACACGCCGGGACGCCGTGTTGCGGGGGATGATCGAGATCTGCACCCGGTGGAGGTCGAGCACCTCGAAGCAGAACCGCAGCACCACGACCACCGACTCGGGCATGTAGCTCTGGCCTGCGAGCCGCTCGTCGACCCAGTAGCCGATGTAGGCGCTCTGGTGGGCGCCCCGGTGGATCGAGTTGACGTTCACCTCACCGGCGAAGGCGCCGTCCACGAAGATCCCGAACCCGTAGCCCGTCCCCAGTTGGACCTCGCGGGTGCGCACCGAGCACCGGGCGCCGAAGGCCTGGCGGCTCTCCACCGTGTCCGGCTGGCTCGGGTCCCGCCGGGGCTCCCACTGCACGAGCCAGTCGTGGCACCGGCGACGGACCTCCCGCCACTGCTCGAAGTCGTGGGGGGCCAGTGGCCGCAGCAGCACCCGACGACCGTGGAGGACGACCGGAGCGCTCGGATCGGGTGCCGTGCGGCGCCGCAGCATGCCGGGAGCCTACCGACGGGACCGGGGGCGGCCTCAGTCCGCCGGGTCGGGGCCCAGCGTGTCGTCGAGCAGGCCGGCGACCAGACCGTCGAGGATGTCGGACTCGGACACCAGGCACTCCCGCAGGTCGAAGGCCCGGAAGATCCCGACCAGCACGCAGAGGCCCCCGACGATCACGTCCGCCCGGGCCTGCTCCAGACCCGGGTTGTGGATGCGATCGGCGAGCGGCTCCGTGGCGAGCGTGCGGAACACGTCCTCGGCCGCCTCACGCTCCAACACGAAGTGGTGGATCCGCTCGGGGTCGTAGGAGGCCAACCCCTGTTCGACCGCCGCGACGTTGGTGATCGTCCCGGCCAGGCCGACGAACGTCGACGCCGCCGCCAGACCCGGCAGCGCCCGGGCGACGTCGTCGAGGTGGAGGGCCACCTCGGCCAGGCAGTTGGACAGCTCCTCGGGCCGCGGCGGGTCGTGGGCCAGGTGCTTCTCGGTCATGCGGACGCAGCCGACGTCGATCGACACGGCGCCCTCCAGGCGGTCGGTCCCGAGGGCGAACTCCGTCGAACCACCGCCGATGTCGACCACCAGGAACGGCCCCAGCGAACGGTCCAGGTCGGCCGTCGCGCCACGGAACGACGCCGCGGCCTCCTCGGTCCCCGTGAGCAGCTCCGGCCGGACGCCCAGGATCTCCTCGGCAGCATCGAAGAACTCGTCGCGGTTGGCGGCGTCCCGGGATGCCGACGTGGCGGCCATGCGAAGCCGACCGACCCCGTGACGGTCGGCCACCTCCCGGTACTCCCGCAGGACCGCCAGCGTCCGTTCGATCGCCTCGGGGTCGAGCCGTCCGGTCCGGTCGACGCCCTGCCCCAGTCGGGTGACGCGCATGAGCCGTTCGATCGGCCGGCCGTCGGCGTCGGCGGCGAGCAGGCGGACGGAGTTGGTTCCGCAGTCGATGGCGGCGACGGCC
>SXMI01000129.1 GCA_005777415.1 Actinomycetota bacterium
AGGAGTTCCTGCTCGCCGGGTCCGGGTGCGGGTCCGGGTACGAGCCGGTCGACCCGTCGTACCGCTACCTGTTCAACAGCTACTACGAGGCCGTCGGCGACCGGCAGCCCCGGGCGGCGCGTGGGCTCATCACGCGACCCACCGTGGACGAGGTGGCGGCCTACCGCGCGGCGGTCGACGAGCGCGTCGTCGCGCTACTCGCGGAGGGCCCGGGAGCCGGTGACGGGTTGCGCTCGACCCTGGAGCTCGGTCTGCACCACGAGGAGCAGCACCAGGAGTTGCTCCTCATGGACGCCGCGCACCTGCTGGCGCAGCATCCGGCCCGGCCTGCGTACGACCCGGCCGGACCGCACCCCGCGCCGTCACCGGGCGGCGGGGACTGGCTCGATCACGACGGCGGCACCCTGACCATCGGCCACGACGGTGCCGGGTTCGCCTTCGACAACGAGTCACCGCGCCACGAGGTGCTGCTCCGGCCGTTCCGTCTGCGGGACCGGGTCGTGACCTGCGGCGAGTGGCTCGGGTTCATCGAGGATGGCGGCTACGAGCGGGCCGACCTCTGGCTGAGCGACGGATGGGCGGCGGTCCGGGACCTGGGCTGGACGTCCCCGGCCTACTGGCGGATCGTCGACGGGACCTGGCAGGTCGCCACGCTGGCCGGCGAGCGACCGGTCCGCGACGACGAGCCGGTCGCCCACGTCAGCTACTCCGAGGCCGAGGCGTTCGCCCGGTGGGCCGGTGGACGGCTGCCGACCGAGGCCGAGTGGGAGGCGGTCGCCGCCTCGCACTGGTCCGTCGACGCCGCGACGGCCGACGCCACCCAGTTCGAGGGGGCGGTGTGGCAGTGGACGTCCAGCGCGTACCTGCCCTCCCCGGGGTTCCGCCCCGCTCCGGGCGCCGTGGGCGAGTACAACGGCCAGTTCATGGTGAACCAGCAGGTCCTGCGCGGCGGCGGCTGCGCGACGCCCCCCGGACACAGCCGGCCCACCTACCGGAACTTCTTCCCGGCGGGCGCCCGGTGGGCGTTCAGCGGGCTCCGACTGGCGGCCGACCTGTGAACGCCCCGGCCGACCGGCTCGGCGCGGCTCCCCCGGTCGGCGGTGACACCACCTCCACGTGCACGATCGACGTCCGGCTCGACGGTGCGGCCTGGGCGACCCACCTGGCCGAGGCGACGGCCGACGGCCTGCGCTCGATCCCGCCGTGGACCCCGCCGGTGTGGTTCTACGACGACGTCGGCTCCGTGTTGTTCGACCGGATCACCCGACTCGACGAGTACTACCCGACACGAGCCGAACGGTCGATCCTCGCCCGGCACGCCGACGAGATCGCCGGGATCACTGTCGCCACGACGCTCGCGGAGCTCGGTTCCGGGACGTCGGAGAAGACCACCCTGTTGCTCGACGCGCTGACCGCCGGCGGCTCGCTGGAACGGGTCGTCCCGTTCGACGTGAGCGAGGCGGTCCTGCGCTCGGCGGCCGAGGAGATCGCCGGCAGGTATCCCGGCGTGGCGGTCCACGCCGTCGTCGGGGACTTCCACGAGCACCTCGGGGCGCTGCCCACCGGCGGGCGGACCCTCCTCGCCTTCCTGGGCTCGACCATCGGGAACCTGGACCCGGCCGAACGCAGCGTCTTCCTCCGGAACGTGTGCGCCGCGTTGTCGAGCGACGACTGGTTCCTGCTCGGCACCGACCTGGTGAAGGACCGCTCCCGACTCCTCGCCGCCTACGACGACCCCGCCGGCGTGACGGCGGCGTTCAACCTGAACGCGCTCGCCGTGATGAACCGCGAGCTGGGTGCCGACTTCGACATCCCGGCGTGGTCGCACCGGGCCGTGTTCGACGAGGAGCACCGCCGCATCGAGATGCACGTCGTGGCCGGCGCCGACCAGATGGTCCGTCTCGCCTCGCTCGACCTGGAGGTGCACGTGCACGACGGCGGGTGGATCCGCACCGAGATCAGCACGAAGTTCACGAGCGAGCAGGTGGCGGAGGAGCTCGACGCCGCCGGCCTGCAGACGGTCGAGGTCTGGACCGACGACGACGGCGACTTCCTGGTGACGCTGGCGCGACGGCGCTGAGCGGCCGTCACGGCCTCAACCGCGCGGGACCAGGGCCAGCTGACGGGACTGCGCGACGAGCGCGCCGGTGGCGTCCCACACCTCGCCGTCGACCTCGAGGAACCCTCCGGTGACGAACCGGGTGCGGAACTCGCAGGCCAGCCAGCCGGGAGCGGGGCGGGCGCGGACGTGCGCCGTGAGCTCGACGGTCGGCGTCCAGCCGAGGGGCAGCGACGCGTTGAAGACCGTCGGCGGGAAGGCGTCGACGGCGAGCAGCAGCCCGATGGTGTCGACCGGTTCGCCGTCGAGGAGCCGGAACCACCCGCGCACCTGCGGGACCCCGCTCGGCTCCCCTCGGAACAGGCCGCTGTCCTCCGGGTGGAGCCGGACCTCGACGCGGTCCGTGAACGTGGGCGGGAACCCGTCGCCGCCGACGAGGTGCTCGCACTCCTCCGGTGCCGGCAGGTCGGGCGGCGAGCCGTCGACGTGGAGCCTCTCGTCGGCGGCGCCGAGCGACCCGTAGGTGCCGAGTGTGGTCACGACCGGGCGGCCGTCGGCGTCGAGGAGCGTCGATCGGGCCGTGGCGAATCGCCGACCGGACCGGACCACCTCGGCCTGCACCGTGTGGTCGCCGGCGCGCCCGGGCGCCAGGTAGTGACAGGTGACCGTGACGGGGTCGGGCCGCTCGGCCACGACGGCGGCGGCACGGGCGGCCACGGCGAGCAGGATCCCGCCGTCGACGTTGCCGATGATGTCCCACCCCTCGGGGATCGAGGCGGTGAACCCGCCGTCCACCGTCGGCTGAACTGCCGTGGCGGCAGCGAACGATCCCGGGGTGACCACGTCGGGAACCCTAGGCAACCGGCGCCCCGCGGCCCGGCCGGGCACCTGGCTGCGCTCGGCCCGGTGGGACCGGCGCAGCGATCAGCCCCACCAGCGATCAGGGCAGGAGCGATCAGGGCAGGAGCGTGGCGACCACCACGAAGTGACACCCACCCGCCATGATGGTCATGGAGTGCCAGACCTCGTGGTAGCCGAAGCGCTCGGGCGAGGGGTCGGGCCGGCGCTTGCCGAGCACCACGGCGCCGACCGTGTACAGGACCCCGCCCAGGGCGAGCAGCACGAGCTGCGGCCAGGACAGCCGGGTCACGAGGAGCGGGGCCGTCAACAGCCCGGCCCATCCGAGCACGATGTAGAGCCACGAGCCCACCGACTCCTGCCCGACGCCCAGCTTCGCCATCTTGAGCGACACCCCGGCCATGGCCACGACCCAGACGGCGACCAGCGTCGGGATCCCCCAGGCCGGTGGCAGCACGAGCAGGCAGATCGGCGTGTAGGTGCCGGCGATCAGCATGAAGATCATGGAGTGGTCGGCCCGGCGCCACCACTTCACCGCCGTGGGTGTGTGCGCCAGACGGTGGTAGGAGGCGCTGACGGCGTAGAGACCGACCAGGGTGGCGCCGTAGACCAGCACGGCCGCTCGCCCCAGGCCGGTGTCGGCCGTCGCCGCCAGCACCAGGACGGCCGGGGCCGACAGCACGGCGGCGATCAGGTGGAGTCGGCCCCGCCAGAACGGCCGGAACCCGTACGCATCGACCGGTGGTGGATCGACCAGTGGAGTACTCATCGCCCTGCCCCCCTCATCGTCCCCGGGCCGTCGGTTGGCGAACCGGACGTGGCCGCCGCCCCGCTGCGGCTTCCCCGTGGTGAACGATGCACCAGTGGTACGACGCCCGGGTGTCGGGCGCAAGTGGGTGAAACGACCACCCCATGAACACCCAACCAACCCCACCCTCCCCGGATATGAGGGTCGCGCGCGGGGTACATGTCGCGCGCTGGAGCCGGAGATCGGCGGGCGCTCCCACCCCTCCCGGATATGAGGGTCGCGCGCGGGGTACACATCGCGCGCTGGAGCCGGAGATCGATCGACGGCCCCAGCCGGGCAGGCCGAGCCGGAGATCGGTGGGCGGCCTCAGCCGAGCGAATCGAGGCGGGCACGGTGGAGGTGGGCGGCCAGGTCGTCGTCGATCGGGCCGAGCTCCCCGACGACCCGGGCCAGCAGGTGGTCCGCCAGGGCCGGGTTGCGCGCCAGCACGGGGCCGTGGAGATAGGTGCCGACGAGCGAGCCGTGAACGACCCCGTCGGTCCGGTCCTCCCCCGCCGGCCGGCGGATGCGGCCGAGCGGCTGCTCACCGGGCCCGAGCGTGGTCGAGGCACCGTGGTTCTCGAACCCGCTCACCGGCCCGACCCCCTCGAGACCCACGTCGAGCAGGGCCTCGCCGACCCACCTGGACCCCGTGGGGGCGGTGTGGCCCTCGTAGAGCCCCAGTCCCTCGACGGGGTCACGCCGTCCGGCCAGCGAGATCGTGGAGCCGAGCAGCTGGAACCCGGCGCAGACCGCCAGGATCGGCATCTCCCGCTCAACCGCGTGGCGCAGCCGCTCCACCTGCGGCCGCAACTCGTCGAGCGCTGCGAGCTGGGCCGCGTCCTCACCGCCACCGATCACGAGCATGTCGACCTGCTCGGGCAGCGGCGTGCGGACGGCGACCTCGACCAACTCGGCGTCCAGGCCCCGCCAGCGCAGTCGATCGACCAGGACCACGGCGTTGCCACGGTCGCCGTAGGTCCCCAGCAGCTCCGGGTAGACCAGCCCCACCCGGACCGTCGAGCCGCTCACGAACGGATCCCCAGTCGCCGGAAGATCGAGTACGAGGCCGCCACGACGACCTCGTCGCCCGGGAGTGCGGCTGCGGCCGCCTCCACGTCGGACTCGACGGCGACCGGTCGGCACCCGGCGTGCTGCAGTCTGACGGCGACGTCCAGGGTCCGCGTTCCCGCCGTGGCGACCGGGCAACCGACGAGCCGCTCGAAGGGGACGTCCCACAGCCACGACGGGTCGGTGCCGTCGGCCGCTCGGTCGTCCTGGGCGATCACGACGGACCGCCCTGAACCGGCGAGCTCGTCGATGATCAACGCCCAGCTCGCCGGGTTCTTGGCGAGCACCAGCTCGGCCGACCGACCGTCGCCGACCGCGATCCGGTGCCGGCGGTTCCCCACCTCGTCGAGGCGACCCACGGCGGTGGCCGCGGCCTCGACGTCGAGTCCGAGCCGGTCGGCGGCCGCCAGCGCCAGCGCCGCGTTCGCCCGCTGCCACGACCACGGGAGTCTGAGGTTCAACGGCACCGAGCGGCCGCGCACGAGGAGCACGCCGTCGCCGAGTCCCACATCGGCCGGGGGGCGGTGGAACCCGCACGAGCAGGACCAGGTGTCGGCCGACAGGTCGAGGAGTTCCTCGCAGGCCGGGCAGATGGCGTTGTCGAGCCGGGACACGAGCCCGGTGTCGACCCACGTGACGTCGGCGACGTCGGCGACCGCCCACGCCACGTTCGGATCCGAGTTGGACGCGACCACCGCCGTCGGGAGTCCGGACAGCTCCGAGCGCCACCGCTCGGCGATCCGACGGACCTCGAGGTGACGATCGAGCTGGTCGCGGGACAGGTTGCCGAGCACGAGCAGCTCCGGCGCCATCAGCTCGAGGGCGAACGGCAGGTTCGCCTCGTCGCACTCGAGCACCGCCGCCGGCGCGGCGCGGTCGGCCGCCAGGGCCGAGGTCATCCCCGCCAGCAGGTTCGCCCCGTTGGCGTTCGTGGTGACGCCGATCCCGGAGTCGCGCAGCGCGGCGGTGAGCATCGAGGTCGTCGCCGTCTTGCCGTTGGTGGCCGACACCAGCACGACCCGTCGGCCGGCGGCGAGGGTACGGGGCACCTCCGGATCGACGGCGAGCGCCACCCGGCCCCGGATCTGCGCGCCGTGACCACGACCGGTGGCCCGGGACAACGCCGAGGCGAGGCCTCCCGCCCCGAGGGCGGCGGCGGTGCGGAGCCGCGACGACACCGACCGCCTCAGATCAGTTCGCGGACGTCGATCCAGAGGAGGATCGTCAGCAGCACGATCACCGAGACGTTGAGCGCCGTGATCACGTACCGCCAGCGGTGACCGGACACCCAGAACCGCCGGATGCTCGCGATGTTGAACCCGATGGCGACGAGGCCGATCACGATGCCGATGAACGGACCGACGCCCCTGGCCACGCCGAGCAGCGGGAGCACCCAGGGGAACACGATGTAGGCGAGCAGGCACCGGGTCCCGGAGATGACGATCGACCGGCTGAAGAGCCGGGCGGCCGGATCGGTGGTGGGCTCGGCCGCACCCGACGTCCCGGCGGCCGCACCTGAGGTCCCGGTGGACACACCTGAGGTCCCGGCGGCCGGGCCTGTCCCGGAGGTGGCATCGAGGTCGGTCATGGCCCCCACATCCTGCCGCACCGGCGGGCCGGCCGGGGAATCACCGTCCCGACGACCCCGCGATCACGTCCGCCAGGTCGGGCAGGAGGTCCCGGAAGGCGCTGGACCGCCGCCAGTAGAGGGCGATCTCCCGCCGAGGCACCGGTTCCTCGAACGGGAGCAGGACCACGTCCTCCGAGGGGGGAACGGGCGGCACGGTCGCCAACTCGGGGAGCAGGGTCATCCCGACTCCGGCGGCGACCATCTGGCGGAGCGTCTCGAGGCTCGTCGCCCGGAACCCGCGGCGCTCCCCCCCGCCCGCCAGCTGGCAGACCGACAGGGCCTGGTCCCGCAGGCAGTGACCCTCCTCGAGCAACAGGAGCTGCTCGCCGGCCAGCACCGACGGGGTGACCGGCTCCCGCATCGCCGCCAGCGGGTGGCCGGCGGGGACGGCGAGCACGAACGGCTCCTCGAACAGGAACTGCTCGTGCAGCTGGTCGTCGTGCACCGGCCGGGCGAGCAGCACCGCGTCGAGGGACCCGTCGCGCACCTGCTGGTGGAGCACCTCGGACTTCTCCTCAACGAGCAGGAGCTCGAGGTTCGGGAACCGCCGGTGGACCTCGGGCACGACGTGGGGCAGGAGGTACGGGGCGAGCGTCGGGAACAGACCGAGCCGGAGCGTCCCGGTGGCCGGGTCCTGGGACTGTCGGGCGTCGTCGACGATCCCGTCCACCTCGCGGAGGACCGCACGGGCCCGCTCCACCACCCGCTCGCCGATGCCGGTCAGCCCGACGTGCCGCGGGTTGCGCTCAACGAGCTCGACGCCGAGCTCACGTTCGAGCTTGCGGATCTGGGTCGACAGCGTCGGCTGGCTGACGAAGCAGGCCTCGGCGGCCCGACCGAAGTGCCGCTCGTCGGCCACCGCCACCAGGTAGCGGAGATCCCGAAGGTTCACACCGGGACCGGCGTCCGGATCAGGTGGTCGAAGGCGCTCAGCGCTGCCGTGGCGCCCGCACCCATGGAGATCACGATCTGTTTGTACGGCACGGTCGTGCAGTCCCCGGCGGCGAGCACACCGGGAACCGAGGTGTGACCACGGTCGTCGATGACGACCTCGCCCCGCGGGGACAGTTCCACGGACCCCTCGAGCCACTCGGTGTTCGGGAGGAGCCCGATCTGCACGAAGACGCCCTCGAGGTCGACCGACCGGTCCTCGCCGGACTCACGGTCCTGGTAGCGCAGCGCCGTCACGGCATCGCCGTCGCCGACCACTTCGGTGGTGGCGGCCCCGAGCACCAC
>SXMI01000130.1 GCA_005777415.1 Actinomycetota bacterium
CCCCCCCCCACAAAGCTGGGGAGTGGGGGCACGAGGCGGCTCGGTCGTCGAGCGTGCGGCCGGGTACGGTCGGGAGGTGGACCACACGCCTGACGATCCGGCCCCCGAGGTCACTGCAAGCGACGCCGACGTCGTCGACGAGCTGCCCGAGGACCTCGATGCTTCCGAGTTCGTCGGCCCGTACACCTTCCCGAACAACAACCGTCGCCGGATCCCCGCCGCGATCTACCTGGCCCTCGGCGCCGCCTGCATCGGTGCGTTCGCGATCTGGGACACGTCGTCGCCGCTCATCAACGCGGGGACCCTCTGGGCCGGTGTCGGACTCGTCGTGTTCGGGGTCTACGGGCTCATCGCTGGCTGGACGTTGCGGGTGGACGAGACCGAGGCCCTGTCGATCGCCTCCGCCCAGGTGTCGTTCGCCGTGGGGCACGCCTCGGCCCAGCAGGTCTGGCGAGGGTGGCTGTCCCGGCCCACCTGGCGGATCCTGCTCTACTCGGCCGAGAACCCCCCGGCCCGGAGGGGGATCGTGCTGCTCGACGGCGTCTCGGGCGAGGTGGTCGAGTGGTTCGCCGAGGACAACCCGGAGGACTGGTCGTCGCTCGCCACCGACCGCACGAAACTCACGGGCTGAAGCGCCGCTCGCGGCCGTCCGGAGGGTCCGCCGGTCATCGGTGGCCCGGGGCTGCGTGCGGGGGAGGCCGGGCCCGGGCACGGACCGGAACTCGGGGATGAGTGCCGGCTGCTTGCTGGAGTGCTAACTTTTGCGAGCATCAACGGCCCACCGGTTTCCGGGCCGATACCGTGGTCTCAACGGGCCGGCCGGGTGATCTCGCCCCAGGGTCCCTCACCTACCGGAGTGACGAATGTTCGACGGCAACTTCCGCAGTCAGGTCGACGCCGGGCTCAAGCCCATCGGTGCGAGCATCAAGCGCCTCGGCATCACCGCCGATGCGATCACGGCCTCGGGTCTGGTCTTCGCCGTGGCCGCAGCCGTGTCGATCGGCGCAGGTTTCCTGAACCTGGGTCTGCTCTTCCTGGTCCTGACCGGCATCCCCGACCTCATCGACGGTGCCGTCGCCAAGGCCTGGGGGCAGGCGTCCAACCGCGGGGCGTTCTTCGACTCCGTCTCGGACCGGGTCACCGACGCCCTGTTGTTCGGCGGCGTGACCTGGTACCTGGTGGCGAGCGATGGTCGTGCGTGGGTCGTGATCCTTCCGGTCGCCTGTTACGCCACGGCGTCCTGGGTGTCGTACATCCGGGCCAAGGCCGATGCGCTGGGCTACGACGCCCGCGGCGGTCTGGTCGAGCGTGCGGAGCGGTTCATCCTCCTGGCGCTCGGTCTCCTCTTCCCGGTGCTCCTGCTCCCGATCCTCGCCGTGATCGTGGTGCTCAACCTGGTGACCGCCGGCCAGCGCTTCGTGAAGGTCTGGCGCCAGGCGACCGACGAGACCCCGGCGCTGAGCGACCGCCGCCGTCGTCGGCCCCGGGCCGGCCGCTCGGCCTCCCAGCGCTGGGCCGGGCGTCGTTCCTCCGGGGCGCCATCGTCGCGCCGTCGCCCCTGACCGGCCTCCGGTCGATCCTGCGTGCAACTCTCGGTCCCGCTCCTGAGGTTCGCGTCCGGTGCGGTCCGGGTACTCCCGGGTCCGGTCCTCAACGGTGCCGCCGGCCTGGTCGCCGCCGGTTCGGTCCGCCTGTCCTCGGAGCAGCGGTCGATGGCCGAGCGCAACATGCGCCGGGTGCTCGGTGAGGACGCCGCCCCCGAGCTGGTGGACCGGGCGGTGCGCGAGGTGTTCGATTCCTACGGTCGCTACTGGGTCGACACCCTCCGATTGCCGAACCTGAGCGACCGTCAGATCGCCGACGGATTCACCCACGACGGCCTGGAACACCTCGAGGCCGCCATGGACCGTGGCGTCGGTCCAATCCTGGCCCTGCCGCACGTCGGCGGGTGGGAGTGGGCCGCCCGGTGGCTGGTGGCGGTGCGGGGCTGGGAGGTCACCGCCGTGGCCGAGGCCCTCGAGCCCCCGGAGCTCTTCGAGTGGTTCCTCGACCTGCGTGAGCAGATGGGCGTGCACATCGTCCCGCTCGGCGCATCGGCGGGCTCGGAGGTCTCGGCGGCCCTTGCCGCCGGTCGGATCACCTGCCTCCTGTCCGACCGGGACCTCACGGGCACGGGCATCCCCGTCGAGTTCTTCGGCGAGTCGACCCGCCTGCCGGGTGGACCGGCGCTGATGGCGCTCCGCTCCGGGGCGGCGCTGCTCCCGACGGCCGTCTACTTCGAGGGCGACCGCTGCCATGCCGTGGTCGAACCGCCGCTCGACACCGAGCGGCGCGGCACGATCCGGTCGGACGTCGCTCGCGTGACCCAGGACCTGGCCCACGCCATGGAGCGTCAGATCCGCCGGGCCCCCGAGCAGTGGCACCTGCTCCAGCCCAACTGGCCGAGCGACTACCGGGCGCTGGGCCGACCCGTGCCCGGCGACTCCTGACGGCCTAGCCTGCGCCGCCGTGCGAGTCGGACTGGTCTGCCCCTACAGCCTGAGCATGCCGGGCGGCGTGCAGGGTCAGGTGCTGTCGCTCGCTCGGTCCCTGCGGCAGCGGGGGATCGAGACCCGGGTGCTGGCACCCTGCGACGGTCCTCCCCCGGAGCGCTTCGTCGTCCCCCTCGGCAAGTCCGTCCCGCTCGCCACCAACGGGTCCGTCGCACCGCTGGCCCCCGATCCCTCGGCCCAGCTCCGCACGATCCGTGCCCTGTGGGACGAGGACTTCGACCTGGTCCATGTCCACGAGCCGTTCGCCCCGGGTCCGACGGTGAGCACCGTGCTGTTGAAGCCGGCGCCCCTGCTCGGGACGTTCCACGCCGCCGGGCAGAGCCGCGCCTACCAGACCCTCCGACCGCTCCTCGCCTGGGGGGCCGCCCGCCTCGACGACCGGGTGGCGGTCTCGACCGAGGCCCGTGAACTGGCTCAGGGGCACGTCGGCGGCAGGTTCGACGTGGTGTTCAACGGCATCGAGTGCGACCGGTTCGCAGGCGCGGATCCGTGGCCCACCGATCGTCCGACAGTGCTGTTCCTGGGCCGGCACGAGTCCCGCAAGGGGCTGCGAGTCCTCCTGGAGGCCGTCACCCACCTCCCTGCCGACACCCGGGTCTGGGTCGCCGGGTCCGGCCCCGAGACGGCCGAGCTGATGGCGGCCTACACCGACGAGCGCATCGAGTGGCTGGGCCGCATCGACGACGCCGAACGCGACCGCCGCCTGGCGGGAGCCACGGTCTTCTGCGCCCCGTCCCTGCGCGGCGAGTCGTTCGGCGTGATCCTGCTCGAGGCCATGGCGGCCGGTACCCCGGTGGTGGCCTCGGACATCGAGGGGTACCTCAAGGTCGCGACCGCTCCCGCTCCCGACGGCTCGGTCCCGGACCCGCCGGCCGCCAGGCTGGTCCCCTCCGACGACCCGGTCGCCCTGGGCCGGGCGCTCGCCGAGGTGCTGGGTGATCCGTCCGAGCTCGAGCGGCTCCGCGCCGCCGGAGTGGATCGGGCCCGGCGTTTCGACATGGAACTGCTCTGCGACCTCTACGTGGAGCGCTACCGGGCGCTGCTCGACGCTCCGGTGCCGGTCGATGGCCGGGGCGCCCGGAGCGGGCGGTAGCATCCGCCGGTGGACACTCCCGAGGATCGCTCGCGTCGGGCCGTGGCGGCCTCCGCCCGCCTCCTGACGGCGGCCCGGCTCGTCGGCCTCGTCCCCGCGGTCGTCGTCGCCGTCCTGGCTGGGGTACTCCTCGCCTGGTGGATCGGCCTCGTGCTCCTCGTCGTGCTCACCCTCGGGTGGCTGGGGTTCGTCGAGGTGCGGCGTCGAGGGGTCATCGAGCGGGCGTTGGCATCGGTCGGGCCGACCCGGCCGTCGGCTGGGGACCATCCCCGCTGGGAGAACGTCATCGACGGGCTGTCCTCGTCGACAGGGGTCGGCGACCCCGAGTTGCTGGTGGTGGATTCGCCATCGGCCAACGCCGCCGCCCTCGTCCACGACGGTCGGGTCGTGCTCGTCGCGACGACCGGGCTCGCCGATGGCCTCAGCCAGGTGGAGCTGGAGGCGGTGGGCGCCAACCTGCTCGCCCGGGTCCGCAACGGGGCGGCGGAGCTGTCCACGGTGGCGGTGGGCCTTCCCGGTCCCGGACTGGCCGGATCGTCGTTCGTGACCCGGACGCTGGTCGCCGGACTCGGTGAGCAGCACGCCGTCCGCTCCGACCTGGACGCGGCCGGACTGACCCGGTACCCGCCGGGAGTCGCCCGGGCCCTCCGGTCGATCGACCAGCGGGGGACGGTGGTCGACGGGGCGCTGCCGGCCTCGGCGCCGCTCTGGTTCGTGCCGGCGGTCGGTGCGGAGCAGGTGCCCGAGACGGTTGCGGCCACGGTGATGCAGCCGACCGGCCTGCGCGTCGCCGTCGTCGAGGAGTTGTGAGCTCCGCTCCGCTGCGCTGACCGCTTCGTGGCCGGGCGGCCTGCGTCGTTAGACTGCGGCCATGGATCATCCCTCCGACGTCCCCGCCACCGATACCCCGAGAACCACCGGCACCCAGCTGGTCAAGCGGGGTCTGGCCGAGATGCTCAAGGGCGGCGTGATCATGGACGTCGTCAACGCCGAGCAGGCTCGTATCGACGAGGACGCCGGCGCCTGCGCCGTGATGGCACTGGAGCGGGTCCCCGCCGACATCCGGGTCGACGGGGGCGTCGCCCGGATGAGCGACCCGGCGATGATCCAGGGCATCCAGGAGGCGGTCACCATTCCGGTGATGGCCAAGGCTC
>SXMI01000131.1 GCA_005777415.1 Actinomycetota bacterium
GATCGCACTCGGCCGCCAGACCCCGACCCGGTTCACGAGCCCGAACAGCGCATTCGTCGACACCCGGTCCTGGACGAATTCGTCCCAGCGGGAACGGGGGCGGACCGGTTCGGTGGTGCGTCGGTTCGTCTTGGTCAGCGCCCAGCCCGTGTGCGGAACCCAGAAGCACTCGAAGTGGTCGTGCGAGGCGAACAGGTCGGGCAGTGCCTCGAGGACCTCGTCGACACGACGGGGCTCCTCGATCGCGTGGAGGTGGAAGGCGGGTACGACCTGCAGGGTGACCTCGGTGACGACGCCGAGCGCACCCAGTCCGACCCGGGCCGCGTGGAACAGCTCCGGGTCGCTGGTCCGGTCGCAGACGTGCACGGCGCCGGTGCCGTCGACGATCCGCAGGCCGACGATCCGGCTGGCGAGACAGCCGAAGGCCGAACCGGTGCCGTGGGTGCCGGTCGAGGTGGCTCCGGCGAGCGTCTGCACGTCGATGTCGCCGAGGTTCTCGAGCGCCAGCCCCTGCGTCCAGAGGAACTCCGACAGGCGCCGCAGCGTGATGCCCGCCTGCACCGTGACGGTGCCGGCCTCGCGATCGACCCGGAGCACCCGGTCCAGGTCCCGGAGGTCGACGAGGACCGCGTCGCTCAACGCCAACCCGGTGAACGAGTGTCCGGACCCCACGGCCTTCACCCGGTACCCGCGCTCGGCGGCCGCCGCCACGATGCGGGCGAGCTCACCCTCGCTCGACGGCGCCAGCACCTCGGCCAGGCACCGTTGGTTCCCGGCCCAGTTCGACCACCAGCGCCGGGGTCGCGTCGTGCGCCCGGACGCGCCGAGGGCCCCCTCGCGGGGGCCCTCGAGATCACGCGGGAGGGCCCCCGCCCGGGGGCCCGCGAGGTCGGATCGGGCGGGGAGCACCGGAGATGCCGGCGGCGATGTACACGTGCGGCTTCACGACCTTGCCGGTCTGGCCGACCTGGGACGAGTAGGGCACCCAGCCGGCGTCGACGATCGCCCGGGATGCGCCCGGCGCAGCGCTCAGCGCCTTGGCCAGATCCTCGACCATCTGGAAGTTGCCGCTCTCGCCCAGGCCACGTCCACCCGAGACGACGACGTCGGCGTCGTCGAGGGACGGTCCCGTCTGCTCCTCCACGAACCGGTTGGTGACCACCGCCGCGCCCGTGGCGCCCAGGTCACCGACGTCCAGGCTCGACACGGCCGCCGGAGCGCCGCCCGACTCCTCGGCGGCGAAGGACTTGGGTCGGACGAGGAAGATGTCGGGCGAGTCACCCGTGAACTTCGTGACGACGTTGGTCGAACCGCCGAAGATGGGCTCCACACCGCCGAGCGAACCGCCGGCGTCCACCACGTCCACGACGTTGGTGATCACCGGGGCGTCGAGCTTCACCGACAGCCGACCGGCGACGTCACGCCCGTCGTAGCTGGTGGCGATGAACACAGCGTCGGGACCGTTGCCCGCCGCCACCGCGCCGGCGATGGCCGACGCCACGGCGGGGCCGACGAGCTTGCCATCGGTGCCGTCCACCTGGTGGACGGCCGTGGCGCCGTGGGCACCGACCGGGCCGGCCACGTCGGCGGCCGCCACGCTCACGCACTCCACGGTGCCGGCCAGCTCGCGGGCCTTGGTCAGCATCTCAAGGGTCGTGTTCGACACCTTGCCGTCAGCAGCCTCGGCGAACACCCAGATCTTGGAAACCGTCATCGCTCAGTCCTCTTCTCTCGGTAACCGGTCTCAGATGACCTTCAACTCGGACAGGAAGTCCACGACCTTCTGGAAGCCCTCGCCGTCGTCCTCGACGATCGTGCCGGCCTCACGGGCCTCGGCCTCGGCGACGTCGACGATCTCCTGGCCGGCGCCGGCCCAACCCACCTGCGAGGCGTCGAGGCCGAGGTCGGCAACCGTCACCTGGTCGAGCGGCTTCGACTTGGCGGCCATGATCCCCTTGAACGAGGGGTAGCGGGGCTCGACCACGCCGGCGGTCACCGAGACCACGGCGGGCAACGGGCACTCGACGTCGTCGTAGCCCGCCTCCGTCTGGCGCTGCACCTTGACGGTGGTGCCGTCGACGGCGATCGACTTGGCGACGGTGACCGACGGCAGGCCCATCAGCTCGGCGATCTGCTCGGGCACCGTGCCCGTGTAGCCGTCCGAGGACTCGGTGGCCGTCAGCACGAGGTCGGCCTGGCCCGCACGCTCGATCGCCTTGGTGAGCACCTTGGCGGTGGTCAGCGCATCACTGCCCTTGAGCGCATCGTCGGACACGAGCACCGCCTTGGCCGCGCCCATGGCGAGCGCCGTGCGCAACCCGCCCTGTTCGCTGTTCGGCGCCATCGACACGAGCGTCACCTCGCCGCCACCAGCGGCGTCGACGAGTTGCAGCGCCATCTCCACGCCGTAGCTGTCGGACTCGTCCAGGATCAGCTTGCCGCTCCGGACGAGCGTCTTCGACTCCGGGTCGAGGGCGCCGGGATCGGCGGGGTCGGGGATCTGCTTCACGCACACGACAACGTTCATGCGTCGCAGTCTGCCGCGGCCTACGGGTCGGCAACAAACGCAGTGCCGACCAGCGCGCTCAGCGCTGCGGCATCCACCGGCGCACCGAAGTGGAAACCCTGGCCGCGGGTGCACCCGAGCTGCCTGACGGCCTCGAGTTGCGACCGGCTCTCGATCCCCTCGGCCACGACCATCAGGTCCAGCGACCTGGCGAGTTGGACCACGGCGGCCACGATCGCGGCGTCCACCGGATCGTCGGCGGCGCCCAGGACGAACGACCGGTCGACCTTGACGACGTCGATCGGGAAGTCACGGATGCGACTCAGACTGGAGTAGCCCGTCCCGAAGTCGTCGAGCGCCAGCCGCACCCCTGCCCGCCGCAGCTCCTGGACCGACTCGGCGAGGTCGCCGACGACCTGGATCAGCACCGACTCCGTGATCTCGACGCACAGTCGACGAGGGTCGACGCCCGCCGCCCTGAGGCTCTGGAGGATCGTCCGGGCCGCATCCGGGTGCGCGAGCTGTCGACCGGAGAGGTTGACCATGACGACGAAGTCCGGGTCGATCCGGGTCCACTCGCCGAGGCGGACGCAGGCCTCGGCGACGACGACCTCGCCGAGCGGGAC
>SXMI01000132.1 GCA_005777415.1 Actinomycetota bacterium
AATCGCGCCCACAGCGCTCCGATCTGTTATCGGCTGTCGCCCTCCGGCGAGCAGGTCTGCCGCGAGTTAGCACAGCGTTCAGCGCCTACTACCTGTTAATCAGCGGGTCGTGGGTTCGAGCCCCACCCCCGGAGCCAACTCGTGGGTCGCCTCAGCCGCAGCGGTTGGGCGTGGCCGCGTCCAGTGACCGGTAGCGGTCCTGCAGGTTGTGGCGGTCGTAGCCGTCCAGGTCGTCGTAGCGGGCCTTGGCGAGTCCCTCGCCGATCAGGATGGTTCCCAGGTCCTGACCGTCCCACAGCACGTAGGCGATCTCCCGCCCGTACCGGTCGACGGTGTCCCCGCCCCCGTTGGCGACCAGCACCTTCCGGCCCGAGACCAGCTGCGCCACCCGGTTCTTGGCCTCGCTGTAGCCGCACTGCCCGCGCTCGGGGGTGTCGATGCCCTGCACCCGGACGGTGATCCCGTCCACGTCGAGGGTGTCCCCGTCCACGACGTAGGTCACCTGACCGGACCGGCAACCCGACACCAGCAACGCCGCGGCGACCAGGCCGGCCGCCAGCACAGCCCGCGTCCGAAGATTCCTGCGCATGCTTCCCCTCGCTCACGAATCTGCAGTCCGGGCCGTCGCCCGACCTGCAGGGTCAGGGTACCCGCGCGTGCTTCCCGGTCCCGAGTCCGGGGACGAGCAGCTCGACGAGCTGGTCGACGACCCGGTCCCGGTCGAAGGACTCGGCGACCCGGCGGGCGGCTCCCTCGGCGAGGCGCCGGGCCCGGTCGGGCTCGTCGAGCAGGCCGGCGATCGCCGCTGCGAGCCCGGCGGCGTCGTGCTGGTCGACCAGGACGCCGCTCTCGCCGTCGGTGACGAGCTCCGGAACGCCGGCGGTGCGCGTGGCGACCACGGGCACGCCGATCGCCATGGCCTCCATGAGCGTCACCGGGATCCCCTCGGCATCGCCGTCGGCCGACTCCACCGACGCCGAGACGACGACGTCCGCCGCCTCCATGGCGTCGAAGACCTGCTCGTGCGTCCGTGCGCCCAGCAGCCGCACCCGGTCACCCAGCCCCAGCTCGGCGATCCGCGCCTCGATGGCCGAACGCTCGTCGCCCTCGCCGATCAGGGTCAGCTCGATGTCACGACCGTCCCGGACGAGTCGATCGACGGCGGCGAGCAGCGTCGGGTGGCCCTTCGTGGCGTCCAGTCGAGCCACGCAGAGCAACTGGGTGGCCCGGTCCCGTTCCACACGGCGGGCGGCCCGACGTTCCCGCCGGGCGGTGGCCTCGGTCAGGTCCACCCCCAGGTGCAGGACCTGGATCCTCGACGCACAACCGGGCGCGCACGCCACCATCCGCTCCCGTCCGTACTCGGAGATCACCACGGCGACGGCGCTGTCGCAGATCTTGCGGTCGAGGAACGTCGTGTCGATGTAGATGTCGTGGGCGTGGGCGGTGAAGGAGTACGGGATCCCCGTGAGACGCTGGATCATCCACGCGTTCGTGGTGGCGTGGGTGGCGAAGTGGGCGTGCACGTGGGTGACCCCGGTGTCCTGGCAGTGGCGGGCGAACCACGCCGCTTGGGGGAGCAGCGCGATGGTCCGGACCAGGAACTGCGGTGACCGGGCCGTTCCGGCCAGGACGGTCCACACCGCACGCAGCGTCCGGGACGGGTGCCGCCCCAGCCACCATGCGAGCGCGCCGAGTGCCGCCGGGCTCCATGGCCTCACGTAGCGGGCTCGGGCCTCGAGGCGGGCGGCCGTGGGGTGGGTGACCGGGTCGTGGTGGTGCACGAGGGGCAGGATCTCGACGTCGAGGCCCCGCTGTTCGACCGCTGCGATCTCGTCGGCCACGAAGGTCTCGCTCACCTTGGGGAAGCGGGACATGGTGTAGGCGATCCGGGCCACCGGGCGAGCGTACCGGGGTGCCGGCCGGGCCGATCCACCCGGGGGAGCGGTGAATGCTTCAGGTCGGCCCCGGCCGGGTCGATGGTGCTCCGTGCCTGCGGACACCTCCGGACCGACCGACGTCTCCCGGGACCTGGCCGCCCTGCTTCCGGACCCGATCGTCGTGGTCGACGCCGACGCGCAGGTCGTCTGGGGCAACCGGGCGGCCGAGCGCATGTTCGACCGGCGCCTGGAGGACTCGGTCGGCTTCCCGGCGCTCGATCTGGTGCACCCCGACGACGTCGGCCTGGCGCTGGTCTGCATGGAGTCGATCCAGGGACGCGACGCCGGCTCGCCCATCGAACTGCGGGTCCGCACCGCCGACGGATGGCGGCTCGTCGAACTGGTCGGCGCGTCCCTGGGCGAGCAGGTGGCCCTGACCCTGCGGGACCTGACCGCTCGACGTCGCTGGGAGATCGCCAGCGGTGACGACAACCTGTTCCGGTCGGTGCTGCAGAACGCCGCCGCCGTCATGGTCCTGCTCGACGCCGACTGGCGGGTCGTCGCCACGACCGCAGCCGTCACCCGCGCCTACGGCTGGGACCCCGAGGCGCTCGAGGGCGTGGCGTTCTCCTCCCTGCTCGCCCCGGCGTCACGGTCCGCCGTCGACGTGCTGGATGACTCGTTCGCCGCGGGCACTGCGATCGAGGTGCTCGACGCCGAACTGCTCCACGTCGACGGCACCTCGTCCCCGGTGGCGCTGCACGCCTCCAACCTGCTCGAGGATCCGACCGTCCACGGCGTGGTGCTCACGATCCACGACGTGGCCCGCCGCGTCGATGCCGAGGCCCAGCTCCACTCCGCCAACTCCCTGCTCTCGGCGACGCTCGACGCCACCGCCGAGGGGGTGCTCGTCCTGGACCGCGACGGTCACGTGACCCTGTGCAACCAGCGGTTCGTCGAGATGTGGAACCTGGGACCCGAGTTCGACGCCGTGCCGGCCGAGCACCGGTCGCTCCGCCACATCGTCGGCCGCCTGCGCGACCCGGAGGAGTTCCTGGCCCGGGTGATCGAGTTGCAGCGCAACCCGGACGTGGAGACCCACGACGTCGTCGAGTTCGCCGACGGGCGTGTGCTGGAGCGCGACTCACGGCCGCGCCGACTGGCCGGCAGCATCGTCGGCCGGGTGTGGAGCTTCCGTGACATCACGGCGCACCGGATGCTCCAACAGGAGCTCGCCCGCCAGGCGTCCCACGACCCGCTGACCGGGCTCGCCAACACGTCGTTGTTCCGGGAACGTCTCGCACGCGCCCTGGATCGCGTCGGCGGCGCCGACCCCCGGGTCGCCGTGCTGTTCGTGGACCTCGACGACTTCAAGACGATCAACGACAGCCTCGGGCACCCCGTCGGTGACGAACTCCTGATCGGTGTCGCCGAACGCCTGCGGGGGTGCGTGAGGAACCTGGACGCCGTCGCCCGGATGGGGGGCGACGAGTTCGCCGTCCTCGTCACGGACCTCCGCTCCCCGGACGACGCCGCCGAGATCGCCCGCCGGATCCTGTCGATCGTCGCCGAACCGCTCCCGGTCGGATCGCGCACCGTCGTCACGACCGCCAGCGTGGGCATCGCCGTCGCCGGCCCGGGTGACGTGGTGGATGACGTGCTCCGCAACGCAGACGCCGCCATGTACGCGGCGAAGGCCGCCGGCCGCAACCGGTCCGACGTGTTCCGGCCCGAGCTCCACACGGCGGCCCTCCGTCGGCTGGAGATCGACTCGCAGCTGCGAGGCGCCGCCGCCCGGGGTGAGCTGATCGTCCACTACCAGCCGGTCGTCGACCTGGCATCCGGGTCGATCGAGTCCATGGAGGCGCTCGTTCGCTGGGACCACCCCGACGAGGGCCTGGTCGCACCCGGTGAGTTCATCCCGATCGCCGAGAACTCCGACCTCATCGATGAGATCGGGGCCCACGTCCTTCGTCGGGCGTGCGTGGAGGCCTCGTCGTGGCCGAGCCTGCCGGGACGGGTCGATCGCCCGTCCCTGGCGGTGAACCTGGCGCCGCGCCAGCTCCAGGACCTCGGGGTCGCCGACCGGGTCCGGGCCCACCTGCAGTCGACGGGCCTGCCGCCGGAGCGGCTCACCCTCGAGATCACCGAGAGCGCGTTGACCCTCGATCCGACCACGGCCCAGCGGCGGCTCGAGGAGCTGAAGGCGCTCGGCGTGCGGCTGGCCATGGACGACTTCGGCACCGGGTACTCCTCGCTGTCGCACCTGCAACGGTTCCCCATCGACGTGCTCAAGATCGACCGGTCCTTCGTCGCCACGGTCACGGACGGCGTGGGCCAGGCGCTCATCCGGGCCGTGCTCGACCTGGCCCATGCCCTGGGCATCGAGACAGTGGCCGAGGGTGTCGAGACCGAGGACCAGCGCCGGGCCCTGCTCGCCCTCGGCTGCCGGCACGGCCAGGGTCACCTGTTCTCCCGTGCGGTCGACGGCGCCACGGCGAGCGGACTGCTCGATCGGGCGTCGCTCGACCACCGTGGCCCCGTGGGTGCCGCACCGGTCGGGGCCCGGTCGCTCCCGGTCGGCGACTGACCCGCCGGTCGTCTCGACTGCGTGACGACGCAGGTCGCCCTGCCGGACGGTGGGTAGGGTGATCGACCGATGACCTCCGTCGACCTGCAGCTCGCCACGCCGCCGGAACCGGTCGAACGACGGGGCGAGGACCTGGTCCAGGCGGTGCTGGCCGCCGGCGTGCTGGTCGCCTCCGGTGCGTTGGCCCGCCGAGGGACATCGGCGGCCGAGGGCCGGGTGTTCGCCGCCGCCAACCGCCTGCCGAACTGGCTCGAGGCGGCCCTCTGGTTGCCCATGCAGCTGGGGTCGCTCTGGGGGCCGTTCGTGACCGGTGCGCTCATCTGGCGGCGTGATCGCTCCTGGCGCTCTGCGCTCGGCACCGTCGTGGTGGGGGTCACGGCCTGGCGCCTGGCGTCCGTCGTGAAGCGATCGGTGCGGCGGGGCCGGCCCGACGACGAGCTGTCGGGTGTGGTGCTCCGCTGGGGAACCCCCCGTGACGGGTTCGGGTTCGTCTCCGGTCACGCCACCGTGGCGTTCGCCACCGCCGGCGTCGCCGCACCGGCGCTGCCCGGTGGGCCCGGGGTCCTGCTCCGGGTGCTCGCCCCCGTGGTCGGCTTCGCCCGGATGCACGTCGGGGCCCACCTGCCGCTCGACGTCGTGGGTGGAGCGGCGCTCGGACATCTCCTGGCCATGATCTGGAACCTGGCCGTCGGCGTCGAGGTCCCAGGGGTCGAGGGTCCGCCCGACGGCATCGGCATCGACGCCCCCGATCCGGGGTTGCGACGGTGACCGGACTCCTGGCGCTCAGTACCGGCCTGCGCGACCTGGTCGCCCTCGGCATCGGCCTCGTCGTGGCGGTCGTGGCCACCGTGATCGGTGTCCGGCTCCTCGGGGTCCGTCGTGGCTGGCTCCAGACCGTCGTCGCCGGCGTGCTCGGGTGGGTGGTGGCCCTGCTGGTCACCGGTGCACTCCTGGACTGGAACTGGGGTGAGGACTCGCTGGCGTTGTTCACGGTGCTGCTGGCGGTGCCGATGACCATGGCGCTCCTCGTCGGCCTCGACCTGCTCGCACCTCCCGGCAGCCTGGCCCGGGGTGACCGCGCCGGCCTGATCGAGGCGCCCCGGCCGTTGTCGGGCGTGCGGGCGCAGCTCGCTCCGATCAATCGCTACCGGGAGCTCATCGGGATCCTGCGCCGCCACCAGTTGCTCGGACGGGTCCGCGGTCACGGGGACCGTGACGACGAGCTGGCACCGGCGGCGGTCCGCCTCCGTGAGGCGCTCGAGGAGGCGGGCGGGGTCTTCGTGAAGTTGGGCCAGATCGCGGCGACCCGGATCGACCTGCTGCCCGCCGACGTCTGCGAGGAGCTTGGGCGGCTCCAGAGCCGGTCGACGCCGTTCCCGGCGGAACAGGTCCGGATCGTCCTCGAGGGCGAGTTCGGCCGGCCGGTGGAGGATGTGTTCGCGTCGTTCGACTGGGACCCGCTGGCGGCGGCCTCGATCGGCCAGACCCACACCGCCGTGCTCGCGAGCGGCGACGAGGTCGTCGTCAAGGTCCAACGACCCGGGATCGACGCCGCCATGGAGCGCGACCTGGCGGCGCTCGGCCAGCTCGCCCGCCTCGCCGAGCGACGGACCGTCACCGGTCGCGACCTCCGTGTCTCGCAGCTCGCCGAGGAGTTCGGACGCAGCCTGCGCTCCGAACTGGACTTCACCCAGGAGGCGAGCGCCACCGGGTTCATGCACGACATGGCCGTCGGGGACGACTCGCCCATCCGGGTCCCGTCGGTCCACCGCGACCTGTGCACCCGCCGGGTGATCGTCCAGGAGCGGCTCCACGGGGTGCCGCTGTCGGAGGTGCCCGCCGACCGGTCGCTCGATCGCTCGGGACTGGCCCGTCAGCTGCTGTCGGTGAACATCACGAACATCCTGGAGCGAGGCGTGTTCCACGCCGACCCGCACCCCGGCAACGTGATGGTGCTCGACGACGACACGCTCGCGATGATCGACTTCGGTGCGACCGGTCGGCTCGACTCGATCCAGGAGCAGGCGGTCGTCGACATGCTGGTGGCGCTCGTACGACGCGACGCGAGCATGCTGCGTGATGGGGTGGAACGCGTCGCCGACGTGGGCGCCCACGTGTCCCGCGACCGCCTCGACCGGGCGCTCGCCCGACTGCTCACCGACAACGTCACCCCCGGTGGCGGCGTCGACGTCCGGGCCCTGTCCGACCTGATCCCCGTCCTGGGCGAGTTCGACATCACCCTCCCGGGCGACCTCGTCGTGCTCATGCGGGCGCTGGTCACCCTGGACGGCACACTCGGCGTCCTGAGCCCGGGGTTCTCGGTCGTCGCCGCCGGCAAGGAACTGGCCCAGCAGGCCGCGGGCGACCAGGGCGGCGACCCCAACGAGCTCCTCCAGCAGGCGCTGATGGAGGAGCTGCCGGTCCTGCGGCGGCTCCCCGCCGACGTCGCCCGCACGCTGGCGCTGGCGTCCCGCGGGTCGCTGCAGTTCCGGACGGTGCAGGCCGAGGACGAGGACCGGCTCCAGCGGACGCTGTGGAACCGGGCGACCAGGGCGTTCGTCGGTGCCGAGCTGGCGATCGTGTCGGTGCTCGCCATGGGGCTGGAGGTCGGGCCCACCCTGGGCGGCGACACCCGACTGCTCGTGCTGCTGGGTGCCGGCGGTCTGTTCCTCGGGACGGTCCTCATGCTCCGCGTCGTGGCGGCCATCGTGCGGGACGGCACGACCTGAGTTCGTGCGGGACGGCACGACCTGATGCCGCACGACCTACGCTCCGGCCGGGCCGGTAGCTCAATGGTCAGAGCAGGCGACTCGTAATCTGTTGACACACACGCGTCAACGGCTGCAATTGCAGGGATCGTGGTCCGCCGATCCAAGAAATCCCACACGAATCCAACATTCATGGGTGTAGTTTCCGTCCATGGCCGCACTGAGGAAGGCGCCCGGGATGCGTGAGCGGTCACCGGGCGTGTGGGAGTTGGTCGTGGAGTCGGGCCGTGATCCGGTCACCGGCCGTCGTCGCCAGACGAGTCGCACGTTCCACGGCACGCTGCGCGAGGCGAAGCTCGCCCGGGCCGAGTTGCTGGTCGAGGCGAGCCACGGCCAGCACGACGGCACGAACGCAACGGTCGGTGACCTGTTCGAGGAGTGGATCCTGGAGCTCGAACGCAAGGGCAGGTCGCCCAACACGATCCACTGCTACCGCCGGACGTACCGGCGCAACATCGAGCCGGCGCTCGGCAAGGTGCGGGTCACGAAGGTCACCACCAAGACGCTGACCGACCTCTATCGAGAACACCAGGCACGTGGGCTCAAGCCGCGCAGCGTGTACCAGATCCATGCGTGCCTCTCCTCGATGTTCACCCAGGCGTGCCGGTGGGGGTGGCGTGACTCCAGTCCGGCGCAGTGGGCCGAGCCGCCGGCGATCCCGAACCCGGCGCCGGTCGTTCCCACACCGGCTGACGTCCGGAACCTGGCGGAGGAGGCGCGCCGCTCGCGCCGCCCGGAGTACGAAACCGTGATCCTGCTCCTGGCCGTCACCGGGTTGCGTCGTGCGGAGCTGTGCGGACTGCGCCTCGGACGTGATGTCGATCTCGACGGTCAGGTGCTGCGGGTGGGGTGGAGCATCGCGGCGCTGCCCGGCCGGCCCATCGAGGAGATCCCGACGAAGAACCGCCGGGTCCGTCACGTCGCGCTCGACGAGGGAACGGTTGCGATGCTCGCATCGCACGTCGGGATGATGCGCGCACGGGCGAGCGCCGTGGGTGCGGAGCTGCGCCCTGACGCCTACCTGTTCTCCGACAGCCCGGACGGGTCAGAGCCGTGGAAGCCAGACTCGGTGACCCAGTATTTCGTGCGACTGCGGGAGCGCTGCGGGCTCGGGCACCTGGATCTGCACTCGCTTCGGAAGTTCATGGAGACCTACGGGCAGGATCTCGGGTTCTCCGCCGCCCAGGTGGCGATGCGAGCGGGGCACGATCCGTCCGTGGCGGCGAAGCACTACACCGGCAATGTCGCCGAGGCCGACCGTGCGCTCGCGGCTGCCGTAGCATCGCTGGTCGGCGCGGGGCGGTAGCTCAGTGGTTAGAGCACCCGACTCATAATCGGAGGTGCGCGGGTTCGATTCCCGCCCGCCCCACGCGCCGGACGTGCAGGTGTCTGGCTGTTGCCAGAACGTGACCTCGTCCACTCGGGTCGATTGAGGAAGCCCCGGCGCCAGGCGTCGGTCTCTTCCGTGCGAGTCCTGCGTGTTGGTTCCGTCGCGCAGAGCACGGTCACCCGTAGAGGTCTCAGCGGGCCCGCGGCTGCCCGGTGACGCAGCTCAGCGAGGGTCCGGTCGTGCTGGTCAGCCCTGACCATGACGCGTGGTCAGTGCTCTGTTCAGGTGTGGTCAGCCTGACCTCCGTGTCGAGCGGGCGATTCTCGCGTCTTCCGAGGGCCAGGTGGCGTCCGCCGCGCGCCTAGGGGGGTGCCGGTGATGCTCGCCGGACGTGTCGGACCTGAGAGGTGGCGTGATGGATCGCTGGACCGTGACGGTGGAGGAGGCGGCGCAGATGCTCGGGATCTCCCGCTCGACCGCCTACGAGTGCGTGAGGAGGGGTGAGCTGCGGGCACTGCGGTTCGGCCGGCGGCTGGTGGTTCCCAGGGCGGCCCTCGAGGAGCTCATCGGCGGCGGGCCGACCGATGCGGCGGTCCCGAGCGAGACGGACTCGCCCTGTTGATGGCCTCGGCGGCCCTGCGCCTTCGTTCCGATCGAGTTCGCTCGACACAGCTCCCGCCCGCGTGTCGGATGCGGTTCGTATGGAACTCCGACGTCGCTCCCGATCTGGTCAGGAAGGGGCACAGACTGGCTAGTTCCGCAGGCGGAACTAGCGGAAGCAATCGGTGGAAGCAGGTGCAGCGGCGGCACGGGTCGTCGTCGTGAGCTGGGATGAGCGGTGGCGGCTGTCGCCGGAGATGAAGGCTCGTCATCGTGAGGGTGAGCGGGCTCGCCGTGAGCGGTTGGATCGGGACATCGTCGACGCGGAGGAGGACCTGGCGGAGGCGGAGGATCGGTTGGTGAACGAGCAGGCCAAAGTCGCCCGGCTCAACGAGCTGATCGAGCAGCGCAGTGCGCTCTTGCGTCAGGTGGACGCGTTGCAGCGGGAGCGGGTCGCCGCCGAGGAGGAGGCGCGGGCGGTGGAGAGGCGGTTGACGTATCAGCAGCGCCGCGTCGAGCGGCTTGGGACCCGTCAGGAAGGGACACGTCGAGGTCGAGCGGTGCGGATCGAAGTGGATGACGGGGCGTGGGCGACGGTGAAGCGAGAGGCAGTGTGTCGACGGCGGTGGCTGGTCTCGTGGCTCGGTGATCTGATCCGCATCGAGGTCGAAGGCGTCGCCGCCGGGGAGGTCACGGGCACGCCGGCGTCACGTCGGCGGCGATCGCCCGGCGAGGGAGAGCCATCTCCTCGGAGTCGGTTCGTTCGGATCGACGTCGCAGACGACATCTGGCTCGGCCTCCGAGCAGCCGCCCTCGAAGCAGGTGTCCCTGTCGGCCGCTACCTCGGTGAGCTCGCCGAAGCCATCGCGCACGAAGCCGGATGGCGCGCCGCATCAGCCGAGGAAGGCCACCCCTGAGCGCTCCAGCGATGTGACCTGCCTTGCGGGCGACGGGGACTGATGCCACCGTGCGATGCGGCGGCACGGCTTTATTGCGGCTGCTGCCGACGACGGTGGTCAGGATGTCCACGGGACCGGTTTGCTGCGTGGTCAGGGAGGAGAACGTGGGCTGCGTCGCTTCAGGTCCGGTGTCCGCCAGCCCGGCAGACGTCCAGACCGAGTCCGGCGGGATTGTTCATTGCATAGTCATTCGATCGCCATCTGATGGTTCTTGCGGGCTCGTGTTCATTGGGTTCGGCTGGTCGTATGGGTGGTAAGGGGAAGATGGCAGCGATTGCTGTTCGGGCGTGGTCTGTCGCGCTGGTTGTCCTGCTGATCGGTCTGGGAGCGCCCGCTGCTGGTGCCCAGGCCTCCGGGTCGGACGAGATCGGGGAGGTATCGCCGGTTGCTCTCGATCCTCTTGGGTCGGAACCTCCGGTCGCTGGGGACCTCTCGATTCCTGGGCCGGCCTTCTCGCCTGGGGAGCCGGGACTGACACCTGTATCGGAGGTGGAGGGACCTGAGGCGGTGGCAGAGCGGTCGGCGACGATCAGGTCGACCGTGACGGGGGAGGGTCGCCGTCGTCTTGAGGTGTCGCCGGTTCCGACTGCGAAGGCTGGCGTCGATGGGTTCGAGGATCTGGACACTTCGGTTGTGGCGGATGGTTGGGGGTACCGAGCCGATCTTCTGGATGGGGAGGCGCATTTCTCGGGCGCGGGCTCTCCAGTCGCGGTGACGCTTGACCGTCCGGGTGTTTCGGCGGTGTCGTTCAGCCCGGTCGATGGTCCGGTTCCGGATCGGGTCTCGACGGAGTCCGGTGGGATCGTCTATCGCGACGTGTGGCCCGGCGTTTCGCTTCGCTACGACGTGCATCCGGCCGGGGTCCGCGAGACGGCGCTGGTCGAGTCACCCGACGTCCCGAGCAGGC